>NZ_JAERLZ010000010.1:0-127106 GCF_018256175.1 Gluconobacter sp. Dm-44
AGGCCCACCCTCCATCGGTAAGACTGTGAATCACGGAACACCGCTCAGTTCAATAAATTAATAGGTCCTGAGCCTAGGGCATCGGGATGGTCCGGTCTTCCGGCCGCGAATCCGACGTCCAGATGCCTCTGGAGTGATCAATGACGGCTATGCCAGCAAAGGCCGCCTCGCAGGGGGGCAGATCAAGAGCGCCTGGAGCGTTGCATGTCGCAAGGCTGGGCTTCTAGGAAGAATTCGGGAATGGCGCCCCGAGGGCACCAATCGCCCAAAGACTACTTTTGTGCCCGATATCACTCCGCACGATCTCCGTCACACTTGGGCGACTTGGCACTACTGCCTCCACCGCGACATCCTTCGACTGAAAGATGAGGGAGGCTGGGCAACACTCTCAATCGTAACCAGGTACGCAATGAAGATGCCGGACGAGTACAAAAAAGATGTGGAAAACTGGCTCAATCGGGATGATTAAATGCTTGGGCATGGTTGGAAAGAAAATCATCTAAGACAAGGTTGTATTTTGATCCATTAATGGAATTTTATGTTATTTCTGCGGTATTTTCTCTTTTTTTCCGATTTGAAAATCCACACTCCTATCGCTGCTAATAATAAGGCGTATAAACTTATCAAGATTATTGCTACCATGGATTCGCCTCATGTGGAATTGGTCTGTTGTCACCTATGTTTTTCTTGTCATCGGATTTGTCGCAGCAGCGCTTGATTTAGTCCTAAGCGTAAAGGGGGACCAACATAAAGAAGATTGGGAGCAAATTATTTTTTCCAATCTTGCATCTGACCCCCGGTCTCAACAGACAGCAATAATATTAAGCGAGCGATTGCAGTGGAATAAGACAGTAAGGAGATGTATTGCGATAAGTATTCTTTTTTGTACGTTTTCTGGAATTATCTGTACAGTAGCTAATGATAGAAAAAATTCCTCGGATATAGATTCTCTAAATGGTAAAATAAATAACCTAAAACATGGTCAGGCTGCGCTCAGTAAAGAAAACGGACGCCTGCAGGAAATCCAGAAAAATTTTCAGAAAAAAGTAGATGGAAGAACAATAAGCCCAGATCTAATTGCAAATACAATCCGAGATATTATCTCACTTCATGCTCAAACTGGCACAGTTGAGATTATTGCGGCCGACTGTAACGACTGCAAACATTTATCAGACTCTATTTCTGAAATTTTTCGTAGGTCAGGATGGCAAGTGAAAAAAGTGCCTGGAATGATGGTAGGCGGAACGGAATCAAAGACAGGAATTACCTTCACGGCAGAAAGCATAACTCCGACCTTGGATGTCGTTACAGACGCTATATTAACGTCATTAGGGAATGCTTCAAATTTCTATCTAGGAAAACCAGATGATGGAGCTGATATTTTGGTACGGATTTACTCACTGTATTAAAATTTCTTTTTAAGATAATACTATATTTAGGATCAGGACTTAGAATTGGAGCATAACAGCTGCAATGAGACTGATGGCTGAGAGGAAGGCTGTTGGGCGTCAATCTTGTCCGTTGCTACTCTTAGCCAGCCCCCCCCTGAACGGTTCCAGAACAAACTGTACAGATTTTTGCCAGCTCAAAGCGAGTCGCGCATGCCTTGAACCGCCATGATTATGCACATTGCGAAGACAAACTGACTCGCAAGATCAGGAGCATAAAATAGCGATTTCAGTAATTTAGGATGGTGGGCGCGACAGGGATTGAACCTGTGACCCCTGCCGTGTGAAGGCAGTGCTCTACCGCTGAGCTACGCGCCCATCCGTTGGACGGGCTTCTAACAAGATGTTGTTTTTCTGACAAGATCTTTTTCTTAGGAAGCCGGTTTGTCCGCTCCGGCTTCCCTTATCGGGCGCTCAGAAACCGAACATATGGTCGAGGGAGAAAGCTCCCTCCTCGTTTTCCAGTCCGTGATAGCCGAAGAGACGGCATGTCAGATCACGGATGAGGACGTAACCGCCCTCCCCTGCCTGATCGAGATGCGACGCTTCGAACAACTCCTGTGGCCGCACCATGAAAGAGCCATTGGGTGCGATCCTGATCGTCGTCTGGGCCAGCAACGCACCATTTGCTGCATGAAGCAGCAGGACTGTTTCGGAGGCGTCAGTTCCTTCAACGGAAGCCGGATGGATCAGGCAACAGAAGCTGCGGAATGTGTCCTGAGTAGTTTTCTGACCCAGTTTCAGGAACAGCCGTGTTGTCAGTCCCGGCGGCGGGCCGGAATAGGATTGCGGTTCCGAACGCCATGTCATGAGCGTATTGAAGATATGGGCCCCGAAGCTGGTTTCGGCGGCATGGTCGCTCTCACGGTGGCGGTATCGCATCATGGCGTGCAGCCATCCATCCGCCTCGCCGCCATCGCGGAAATCATAGACCAGATCCGCATGACCAGAACGATCTGTCAGGTCGTGCAGAGCAACGACCGTGTTATGATTGCGAGGAAGGTTTCCCAGAAAATGCGAGCCGGTTTTTTCGCCGGATTCATCAAACAGGTCCAGTCTGACAGGGAGCGTTTCCAGTGATTCAGACATGGGATTGGGTTGAAGAAAAGTCTCGAAGCGCTTTGGATCGAGAATCGGGAACGGCAGCAGGAAACCACGGCCCAGCGACGGTGGGAACTGACGGATGGCAGGATCTGGCCGCAGGTTGTCCCGCTCCACATTCAGATGCGCAATGCGAGTGCGCCCGCGCTGGGTGATTTCATAGCGCGGACGGACCAGATGTCGGCCGGAACGTAGTTCAAGCTGTGCGGGCCAGTGCAGATCAGGAAAAAGTGCGCCGACATTTACTGCGACCGTCTCGAACGGTTTTACGGAACGGTTGAGCGCGCGCGGGGCGTCTTCTCCCATACGATTGAAAGTAATCGCACCAGCGGGGATTGTCGTCGCATGGCTGTTCTGGACCCACACGATCAGCGTCTCGTCAGGTTCCGGTGCCGGAAGGGTCGCATAACGGACCGAAGGCCAGGCATTGGCGTCATGCGTGACGGACAGGCTTGGATCGCCGTTCTTGCCCCAGCTATCGAGCGCATATTTTACGACGTCATGACCGCGTGCGCCGAGAACGTGAATGAAAAGCTGTCCCGTAAACTCAGGTAGATCAAACCGCCTCCGCACTTCAGCGCTGTCGACCGTAATCCCCGCCCCGGCTTCCGTCACCGGCTGCTCCCATTGCGCCAGAATTTTGCCGGTTTCGTCATACAGCCGCATCCAGTAACGTAGATTTTCGGCGGAATAGCTGGACCAGTAGTTGGCCGTCACGATCCGGCAGGAAAAGCGCTCCGTTTCGCGAAAAAAGGCAAAATTGGTCGCGAAGTTCAGCTTGTCCAGATAGGGACGCCCCTTGACGAGCATATCATCCGGCAAACGGGCTGGTGCGAGGGTCTGGAGTTCACGTCCGTTGAGAAGCCCCTTCAGGCGCGTCCGCATTTTTGCATCTTCAAATGACAGCGCGAGAATGACATCCGCTTCCGTCGTGGGAAGATCCACCAGTGCTCGCAACGTACCGCCAAACCCGTCCGGTTTTCCGACCTGTTCGGTATCATGAACATAGACATGTGCCGGTTTCAGGCCGGGATAGAGAGCAGCCAGCGTGCGGGCGGCATCATCCGGGTCGTAGACCGCCAGTGTCCGGCCTGCGAATTCGGCTTCCATGCGAACGAGAGCTTCAGCGGCCAGCGGATGTGCCAGTGCCTTGTACAGAATATTGCCACCCTGCGGACCAAAGGTGCGGATATCGAGCATACAGGGGGCCCTTTCAGAGCTTCAGACGTCGGCGCATTTCTCTCGCCACGAGGGGGGTATCGTCAAGCGGGGTCACGTCCCAAGGGATCTGTTCAGGATCGAACATTTTCACACGCCCGGCGTCTTCGAGGGTTTTTACAAAGCGTGAAATTCGTTTTGAACGCCCGGGCAACGGAATAACCAGAACGGGGGCTGATGTCGCCACAGCTTCGGAGATCATGGAAACGCTGTCGGTCGTCACGGCAATGACGTCAGCACAGGCCAGCATCCCCATATAGGGGTTGTTATCCCCGCCCCCCGTTAGAACCGCGATGCCGTGTGGTTCCAGCCGTTTGCGAAAAATATCCACGGCTGCCGGATCGGTTCGGCGCGATGGTGTGAGGATGGCCTGCATGGTGTTGCGCATTGTAAAAGCGATGATCCCTTCCGCTATCCGCTCCGCTTCGGCCGCACCCAGTGTGAAGCGGCCATTGGCGCCCCCGATCAGAACGGACAGAAGCGGACGGTCATCCCGTTTCAGCCGCTCTTCCCACTGGGCACGCGCCAGATCGAGCTTCTGCTGCGTTACGGGATGAAGCGCATTGCGCGAGATCAAGATGTTCGGCCCAGTGATGCCATCATGAGTGTTGGCAATCACCAGATCGAACTTCCGGACCGGCATGCGCGGGTTCTGGATCTGGACGACGGGCAGCCCTTCGCGTTGCGCCACGGCCCTTCCAACAACGCCTCCTGTTCCTCCAATGCAGATGATGAGCCGTGTGTCTTCAGGAATCCTGATCGGATCGACCCGCTTTAAAGGAAACGGCCAGTACCGTGCAGGAAAGCGCGACCAGAACGGCTGGATGCGGACCGGTCGGAAATCCCACTTCAGACCTGCCTTTTCGGCCAGTCCCGCACCCTGCGCGCGCATGCCGGCGAAGTCCTCCGCGATGATGATGGCTTTCATGACGGAACTCCGCAAAAAAGAAGGTGTTTCCCGAACTGCGAGAAATTTGGCAAGAAGCGCATATGACAACGTCCCAGACGCCCCCTGCCTCATCGAATACAACCCCAGCCGCTCCTGCTCCCGGATTTGAGGAGCTTGGGCTGATTGCGCCCCTGCTGGCAACTCTCGCTCAGACCGGACATAAATGCCCGAGCCTGATCCAGGCGCAGGCCATTCCTCCCCTGCTTGAGGGAAAAGACGTTCTGGTCGGCTCCCAGACCGGTAGCGGCAAGACGGCGGCGTTCGTACTGCCCATGCTTCAGAAGCTCGAAGAAGCGGGCCCGGCGCCCGGCCCCCGTGCGCTTATTCTTGAGCCGACACGCGAACTCGCCGCCCAGACCGCCGCCGTATGCCGGCAGCTTGGGCGCAGGCTTTCCTTGAAAACGCGCGTCGTATGTGGTGGAACATCGCGTGAGCAGCAGGTCCAGTCTGTCAGCGATGGCGTGGATATCGTCGTGGCCACGCACGGGCGTCTTCTGGATCTGGTTATGCAGGCCGATCTTGTTCTGGAACATCTGACCTATCTCGTTCTGGACGAAGCTGACCGCCTGCTGGACGAAGATTTTTCGGCTAGTATGACGGCTCTCACGCCTTATTTTCCTGATCATCCTCCCCAGACCGTTTTCTGCTCGGCCACATTGCCAGAGCCCGTGATGGATCTTGCCAAGCGGGTGACGCGCGATCCCGTCCGTGTTGAAATCGCGGCGGAGTCTTTCACGCCTAAAAATATTCGCCAGCGGGCGATCTTTGTGGAAAAAGACGACAAGCCCGAAACCGTGGCTCGTCTACTGAAGCATTTCGAAGGCCGAAGCATCGTGTTTGCGCGGACGAAGAACACGGTGGATGCACTCGCTAAAATCCTGCGGCGCCACAACCTGCGGATCGAAACCCTGCATGGCGATCGCACGCAGGGCGCTCGTAACAAGGCGCTCGACCTGTTCCGTCAGGGGCGCGTTCCCATTCTAGTGACGACCGACATCGCCTCGCGCGGTCTCGATATTCCGGACGTGGATCTTGTCATCAACATGGATATGCCTGAAACGCCGGAGGCTTATGTCCATCGTATCGGCCGGACAGCCCGTGCCGGACGCAAGGGCGTGGCGTTTTCACTCATCAATATCGATGAGCGGACTTTTCTGCGTGATGTCGAGAAACATATCGGCTACCGCGTCCGGATCGCGACGGAAGACTCGCTGGACCGTTAAGCGTTGCGGCTGGCGAGAATGTCCCTCGCCAGATTTTCCCATTCCTGCGCATTATCAACGCGGGGCCGTATGGGCGGAGGGGCTTCAAGGAGTGTCTCCAGCGCCCGTGCAATCGCTGCGGGGTCCGGATTGCACAGGACAGCCTGCGGATCGTCGACAAACTGCTCGACAAGACCACCCACACGCGTTGCAACCACATAGCGCCCGCTGGCAATCGCCATCGCTCCTACGCCACTCTGGGACGCCTCACGATAGGGCAGAACCACGATATCGGCCCATTCGACAAGCGCGGGCAGAGCGTCTTCCTCAACCCAGCGGTTCTCGACACTGACATTTTCGAGCGTCGCAAGCCTGTGGAGTTCGGGGCTTTGCGGGCCATGCCCGACAACTCGGCATTCAAAGGCATGACAGACGTGGGGCAGAGCCTCCGCCAGAAGGTCCAGCCCCTTGTAAGGCAGAAGGCGCCCGAACATGAGAATGCGGGGCGCGCCTCCATGAGCAAATGGCACTGTGCCTGTCCCGCCGATAAAGGGCGGGTGTGCAAGCGCCGTTACGGGACACGACACGGCATGCGGCCCTGACGTCAGCCCGTCGGCAACATGGCGGCTGAACGTGACAATCTGATCGGCGTGCCGAATCAGGCGCCGCTGCAATAGAGCCTGCAACGGATATCCATCTCCCGGATGCGGCTGTGCATCATGCACGATAACAACGGTCCAGACGCCTGCTCTGTGGAGCACCTGCGTCATCAGCATGTCCAGCGGTCCCGGCATGGCACAGATAGCGACCTCCGGACGGAAGTCCCGTACGATTCGTGCAAGCTGCCTGCGAAGCCAGGGGGCCGTCAGAAGTCGTTTTAGCAGTCCGCGGAGCGAGCTGTAGGTCGCGACCTTGACTACGGCTTCCGGGGCATTTTTGCTTCGCAGGATTTCGGCCCGTTCTGACAGGCAGAGCAAAACCTCCGTCTCTGGCAGTCTTTTCAGGCCACCCGCCAGATCTACCGCAATGCGTGGCCCTGCGCCCCGCCGTCCCCACTGCCAGACGAGAATGCGTCTGGCCGGACTGCCTTCGGAACGTCTGCTCACGGTCGCGCTCCAACGGCCTGCGCGGCTTCGCGCAATGTCGCACCATTCAGGCGTGTCGCAATTCTGTGTCTAGCATGCGCGCCCAGACGGGCTCGCAGATCCGGATCATCAGCCGCTGTCCGAAGGGCCTGCACGGCAGCCTCCATGTCAGGCAGCGCCCACTGCGTATCAGGCATGTCCCAGATCCCACGAGGATCACGGGCGGGAACGAGCGTATAGGAAACCGGCAGGCCACAAGTTTCGTCCATAAACTCGGCTGTTGCGGACCAGTCGGTTGCAATCACGCACCGCCCGAGCGCCATGGCTTCCGCCACGACAAGTCCGAAGCCTTCGCTTCGATGCAGGGACAGCACGATATCCGCACATTCTGTCAAAGCGAGCCTGTCGGCACCATCAAGCTGTCCGGTTTCGATCCGGATATTGGGGGCTCCCCCGATGGCCGCCCGGATCGTCGCCAGATCTTCGGGGTAATGCGCGGTATGACCAATCTTCAGGAGCAGAAGCCGGTCCGTACGGTCTCCAAAGGCTTTCCTGAAGGCATGGATTGTCTCGATCGGGCTTTTGCGAACCATGCTGGACGATAGGCTGAACGAAACGAGAACAATCACGCAGTTCTCCGGCAACCCGAACGACGTCCGATCCCGCCCGGAAGATTTTTCTTCCGCAAGACCAACCGGATGTTCCACAACCCGCACCGGACGTCCAAGAGAGCGCAGCGCATCCGCCGTAAACCGCGAAGGTGCCCAGATTTCATGCACATGCCGCCGGGCGATGCGCCATATGTCCGGGACGACCGGGAGTTCCCACGCCCAGTATCCGACAATCCGGCGCCCTGTCCGCAGTGGGCGTGGCATGAAGAACTGGGCATAAGGCAGCATGGGAGCATTCACATGCATGACCAGCGGCGCTCCCGGTCCGGTCCTGTCTCCTTCGAGGACGCGACGGTCAATATCCCATGTCGCGCAGGGAATCCCCATCTCCCGCAGCGCCCGGACCATCAGCCGCGCGCCTTCGCCCAGCCCGGAACTACGGCTGAATTCGCCAGCAACGATCATCCCCAGTGCCGCAACAGGTTTCTGCGGTCTGACCGGAGGCACAGCCAGAGCGGTGGCCCGAACGAAAAAGCGTCGTCGGGCGTCAGCAGGGAACTGCTGCCATACTTTGTGAAAAATGGAGAGAGACTGTTTCATCGTCCGTTCATGGGGCGTCTGTCCTTGGTCGCAAGCATGGGCAAGGAGCCGAAATCTCTGGAAAACCGGGCGGAAAACAGGAAACGATACTATCAGACCGGCCTCGGAAAAATGTGATTTCTTTCCGCTATGGAAGGAAAGAAAGGCGATGTTCCCTCTCTGGCGACCTGCGCCCAACGTGCTTACACTACAATCCATGACCGATCCATGTCCTACGCTCTGTGGTGCAGGTATGGCTTCGCCGGGCTGCCGGACGGAGGGTGCCCGTTGTTGCGTCAGTCCGCGACGGAGGGGCATGACATGAGTTGCAAGGCGGGACAGCGGCATCACCCCGTGCGGATCCGTCAGCCCCGTCTGTCGGAAACGCTGCCCGGCTTCGGACAGCCCCCGCCCGTCTTTAAGGTGAGTCTGCCTCCGCCCGATCTTGCCAGGTGGCGTCTGCCGCCTTCAGGCGTACCGGGCGTATGGATCTTCGATTCGGGGCGCTCCGGCCCTGAAATCGTTATCACCGCCATGGTGCATGGCAACGAATATGCCGGGGGATGGGCGCTTGAGAATTTTCGCCGACGAGGCGTGTCCCTGACATCGGGGCGTCTGACCTTCATTGTGGCCAATCTGGAAGCCTTCGACCGGTTTGATATCAGCAACCCCGTCATGGCCCGCCATGTCGACGAAGATCTGAACCGCCTGTGGCACAGCGCACGCCTGAATGGCCGCGACCATTCCAGCGAGCTTGAACGGGCCAGACAGCTTCAGCCCTATATCGCCCGGGCGGACCTGTTGCTGGATCTGCATTCCACGCTCTGGCCGTCCGAGCCCCTGTTCATCGCCTCTCCCCGTCAGCGTTCGGCAGAACTGGCCTGCGCTCTGGCGGCAGGTCGCAATCTACCCCAGACGGTACTGACGGATCTGGGGCATCAGGGTGGTTCACGCCTGATAGAGCATGCGCATTTCATGTCGCCGGGTGGGACAGGACGAAGCTGCCTTCTGGAAGCCGGGTCTCACTGGGAGACTGGAACCGTCACGGTTATGGAAAGCGCCATCGAGCGTCTTCTGGCGCAGGCCGAAGCCATTCATCTGCGTGGACATGCTACGCAGGAATCCTGCGAGCCCGAATTGGCCGTCGTGACCGACAACATCATTGCCCGGCATTCGGATTTCAGTTTCGTCAGGCCATGGGAGGGCGGGGTCACGATTCCTAAAGCGGGAACGCCCCTCGCCCATGACGGGCATGATCTGATCTACACACCCTATGACGAGTGCCTGCTGATCATGCCCAATCTGCGTCCCCGTCGGGGACAGCTCGCGGTCCGTCTGGCCAGACGGACCGCAGCGCCGTTCAGATCTTAGGCAGACGCGCGGTCATAGATCGGGAAGCGACGGCACAGGGCCTTCACTTCTTCATGGACGCGGGCCGTGACGGCTTCGGAATTTTCTTCCTCAAGAGCCGCTGTCAGCACTTCGTCGATCATGCGACCGACTTCGCGGAACTCGGCTTCTCCGAAACCGCGCGCGGTTGCCGCCGGGCTGCCCAGACGGATGCCGGATGTCACGAACGGCTTTTCCGGATCGAACGGGATGGCGTTCTTGTTCGCCGTGATGCCGGCACGTTCCAGAATGGCTTCGGCCAGCTTGCCCGTCACCTTCTTTGGACGCAGATCCACGAGGATCAGATGGCTGTCCGTACCGCCTGTGACGATGTCGAAGCCACGGTTCTGAAGCTCGTCCGCCAGCGCGCGGGCATTGGCGAGAACACGCTTCTGATAGTCCTTGAACTCGTCCGAAAGCGCTTCACCGAACGCAACGGCCTTGCCCGCGATGACATGCATGAGCGGGCCACCCTGCAAACCGGGGAACACGGCGGAGTTCACCTTCTTCGCCAGATCCGGGTCGTTCGTCAGGATGATGCCGCCACGCGGGCCACGCAGCGTCTTGTGCGTCGTGGATGTCGTAATGTCCGCAACCGGAACCGGGTTCGGATACAGACCCGCCGCCACCAGACCGGCGAAATGCGCCATGTCCACCATCAGATACGCCCCGACTTCATCAGCAATCTTGCGGAAACGGGCGAAGTCGATGACGCGCGGATAGGCGGAACTGCCAGCCACGATGATCTTCGGCTTGTGCTCGCGGGCCAGCGCTTCCATCTGGTCGTAATCGATCAGACCATCTTCGGCGCGCACACCATACTGTACGGAGTTGAACCACTTGCCCGAATAGTTCGGAGCCGCGCCATGCGTCAGGTGTCCACCAGCGGCAAGGCTCAGGCCGAGAATCGTATCGCCCGGCTTGGCCAGCGCCATGAACGCCGCCTGATTGGCATTGGCGCCCGAATGCGGCTGCACGTTTGCGAATTCCGCGCCGAACATCTTTTTCAGACGCTCGATGGCGAGGTTCTCAACACGGTCCACGTCCACGCAGCCGCCGTAATAGCGCTTGCCCGGAAGACCTTCCGCGTACTTGTTCGTCAGCACCGAACCCTGTGCTTCCATGACGGCGAAAGAGGCCATGTTCTCCGAAGCGATGAGCTCGATGCCGTCCTGCTGGCGCGTCAGCTCCTCGTTCAGAATGGCGGCAACTTCGGCATCAACCTCCTTGAGGGGGGCATGAAAGAAACGATTCAGCGTGGACTGGCTGGCGTGTTCCGACATCGTGGTCCATTCTCCAGGGTGAGTTCGGCATGTGACTAGCCCAGATTGCCTGCCTCGGCAAAAACAATCCGCCTAACAAACGAGGATCCTTCATGACCACTCCGCTCTGGCGGACCAAACCCGTATCATCCGCAGCCGACAGCCAGACTGGCCTCAGGCGTGTTCTCGGTCCCTGGCAGCTCGTCGCCCTCGGTATCGGCGTGACGATCGGTGCTGGCCTTTTCTCTCTTACAGGTGTCGCTGCTGGCCAGAATGCCGGTCCGGCTGTAACGCTGTCTTTTGTTATCGCAGCCGTGGCCTGCGGGTTTGCAGGTTTGTGTTATGGCGAACTGGCCGGGATGATTCCCTCCGGCGGCTCGGCCTATTCTTACGCCTATGCGTCCATGGGAGAGCTGATCGCATGGATGATCGGCTGGGATCTCGTGCTCGAATATACGGTGGGAGCCGCGACCGTCGCTTCAAGCTGGTCCGGCTATCTGGCATCGCTTCTGGGCGGATGGGGGCTTCCCATCGACCCGAGGCTTCTTGCTCCGCCACTAACGTCTGTGACGCTGTCAGACGGCACCATCACGACTGCATGGTTCAATCTGCCAGCAGCCTGCGCCCTGTGGATCGTGACGGCGCTCCTGATGCGCGGTGTCAGCGAATCCGCGAAGGTGAATACGGCCGTCGTCGTCATCAAGCTGGCGGTCGTCGCTATAGTGATCGTGGTCTGTGCGCCGCATGTCCATATGGCGAACTATCACCCGTTCATCCCTGAAAATACCGGTACGTTCGGCTCTTTCGGGTTTTCTGGCGTCATGCGCGCGGCCGGGATGGCCTTCTTTGCCTATCTCGGCTTCGATATCGTCTCGACCGCCGCGCAGGACAGCCAGAACCCGGCACGGAACATCCCGATCGGGATTATCGGAAGCCTGTTGATCTGTTCCGTGGTCTACGTCATTTTCTCGCTGGTTCTGACCGGGGTGGTCAATTATCGCCTCATGGCCAATGACCCGAGCCCAGTGGCGACCGCCATCGACACCGCGCATCTCCCTTGGGTCGCAAGTCTTGTGAAGCTTGGCATTACGTCGGGCTATGTCTCGGTTTTGTTCGGAATGCTTCTGGGACAGGCACGGATCTTTCTCGTGATGTCCCATGACGGGCTACTCCCCCCGCTGTTTGCAAGGCTGAACACCCGTACCCGCACGCCCTGGACATCTCATCTTCTGTTCGCGGTTCTGACAAGCCTTCTCGCGGCTCTCGTGCCGATTGGCGTGCTTGGGAACATGACCTCGATCGGAACGCTTCTTGCCTTCATTATTGTCTGTGCGAGCGTCCCCGTCCTGCGCCGAACCCAGCCGGATGCACCCCGTCAGTTCCGCGTGCCGGGTGGCGCTATCATTCCGGTCCTCGGCGTTCTGTCCTGCGGGGCCGTGATGGTATCGCTTGATCGCCTGACATGGATCAGGCTCATCGTCTGGCTCATCATTGGGCTTGTCATTTATTTCGTCTACGGCATCCGCAACAGTCGACTTTGCAGGGACTGAAGTTAGGCGCATGATCGGGGGTATGAGCAATGCAGCATATCCCCTTTCCCGTCCGCGGCGTAATCGCCACGATGCTTTCACCCGTCGTCTGGTGCAGGAACATCGCCTGCATGTCGACAACCTGATCTGGCCGATTTTCGTCTGCGAAGGTGAAAACCAGCGCCAGAAGGTCGACTCCATGCCGGGCGCCGAACGTGTCAGCGTGGACAATGTCGTCGAACACGTCCGACAGGCCGTGGACCTCGGCATCCCGGCCGTCGCCATTTTCCCCGTAACGCCCATGAGCGTCCGCGACGCCACGGGCACAGAGGCCCTGAATCCGGATAACCTGATGTGTCGCGCTTCGCGCACCATCAAGGACGCCTTCCCCGATCTGGGCATCATCGGAGACGTGGCGCTGGATCCGTACACCGATCACGGCCATGACGGCGTGATCGAGAATGGCCGGATCCTTAACGACGCCTCCGTGGAAATCCTCCGCCAGCAGGCCCTCAATCAGGCCCGTGCCGGCAACGACATCATTGCTCCGTCCGACATGATGGACGGCCGCGTAAAAGCCATTCGCGAAACGCTTGACGGCAATGGCTACGACACGACCCGCATCATGGCCTATACGGCGAAATATGCCTCCGCTTTCTACGGTCCGTTTCGCGATGCATTGGGGTCCGGCAGCCTGCTGCACGGGGACAAGAAGACCTACCAGATGGACCCGGCCAATTCCGACGAAGCCATGCGTGAAGTCGAACAGGATCTGCGCGAGGGTGCGGACATGATCATGGTCAAGCCGGGTATGCCCTATCTCGATATCATCCGCCGCGTCCGCGAACGCTTCGAAGTTCCGACTTTCGCCTATCAGGTGTCGGGTGAGTACGCGATGCTTATGGGTGCCATCCAGAACGGCTGGCTGGACCGTGACCGCACGATCATGGAAAGCCTGATCGCTTTCAAGCGTGCCGGCTGTAATGGCATTCTCACCTATTTCGCTTTGGATGCCGCCCGTCTCCTGCGGGACGAGCGCTGAAAAGCCCGCGCATACGCGGTGTTCAGTCCTATTACACGGGGCTGAACGCCGAAAATATTGCGGCCCGCCTCCTCGAGGAGCGCGGGCTGACAATTATGGCGCGCAGATTGCGGACGCCTTATGGCGAAATCGATCTTCTGGCGGCAGATTCGGAATGGCTGATTGCTGTTGAAGTCAAGCAGAGACGCAGCCTGCGGGAAAGTGCGTCATGCCTGACTGTCAGACAGTCCCAAAGGCTGATGGAAGCCTTCGAGTATATCCTGCTGACGAAACCGGAGTGGCAGCGACCCAACACACGGTTTGATCTGATCGTCGTGGACCCGTCAGGTCAGGCGCGACGCATTCAGGATGCGCTGCGCCAGTTCTAAAAAATCAGGTACGACGGACGCGGGCGTGGTGATGTGCGGATGCAACCGTAATATGGGCATGAGCGGTTGCATGCGGGCGGTAAGCGACGTTGCGGATCACAGCGTGTGAGCTGCTCCAGGCAACGGCTGTGTTATGCGAAGTTGTGCGGCGCGCAAGCGCATGATGGAAAACGGCGCGGTGATAGACCGGCGTTGCAGTCAATGCGTCAAAGGTCAGCTTGCTGGCTTCGTAATCGGTGATGGCCGGACGGGCATAGGCCTTGCCTGCCCCCATGCAGATACCGACACCCATGATACCCAGAGCAATTCTGCCGACCCAGTTGCGCGCCATTGACGTTGTGTCCCATCCCGTTCTGATGGAAACAGCCTATGCGCTGAACTCGGGGTCCGGCAACCCCTGATGGGAAAGTTTCCGAAAAAATCAAGGTCCTGCCACTTTTCGTCGCTTCATGGCTGAATTGTGGCAGGAGCAATGCTTAAAAAGTGCTGAATTCAGCACTTTTCGTCACAGTCGTGCCCGAATCAGGCAGCGGCTGTCAGGCGTTGGCTGTCGTGATGCCTTTTTCGGTCAGCAGAGTCTCAAGCTCGCCGCTCTGATACATGTCAGTCACGATATCGCAGCCGCCCACGAACTCGCCCTTGACGTAAAGCTGCGGCACGGTCGGCCACTGCGAGAAGTCCTTGATGCCCTGACGCAGTTCGGCGCTCTCAAGAATGTTGCAGGTCGCAAACGGAACGCCAAGATGGTTGAGAATCTGGACCACGCGCGCGGAGAAGCCGCACTGAGGGAAGAGCTTGTCACCCTTCATGAACAGCATGACCGAATTGGCGTCGATCAGGGTCTGGATATGCTGGAACACGGTTTCGGACATTGGATTTTCCTTGGTTCGGCAGGGCGAACAGAACGTCCGCTCCTGCTGTCAGTGTTCGTCTGGAAAAGAGAGACGTTAGCCCCGGCTCTTAAGGAGTAAGCGTCTTGAGGGCCATCGCATGCAGTTCAGTGCCCATGCGGGTTCCGAACGCATCATAAACCAGTTTGTGCTGACGTACACGCGAAAGCCCGCGGAAGGCTTCGCTTGTAACCTGACAGGCGTAATGATCCCCGTCCCCGGCGAGATCTTCGATCTCGATCTGGGCATCAGGGATGGCGGCGAGAATCGTGCGTTCGATTTCAGAAGCTGCCATTGGCATAAAAATCAGACTCCCTCACCCATGAACCGCGGGAAGAACGCGGCATTGATCTCGCTGAGACGCTCCGCGCTGACGCTGACGGTTCCCGGCACGACCAGATCACTGCCGCCCGAACGTCCCAGACGGATTGCCGGTACATTGGCCTTCTCCGCCGCTGCGACAAGGGCCTCACCATCGGGAGTTGCAACCACGTAGCAGCCCTGATCCTCACCGAACCAGAAGGCGTGCGCGGGAATGTTTGTCGGAGCGGCTTCAAGCGTGCAGCCGACGCCGCTCGCCATGACCATTTCCGCAACTGTCACCAGCAGACCGCCATCGGCGATGTCATGACAGGCCGCAACCTCGCCTGCCGTAATCTGGCTGCGCACAAAGTCCCCGTTACGACGTTCGACCGCGAGATCAACGACCGGCGGTGCTCCGTCTTCACGTTGGCAGATTTCGCGCAGCCACAGAGACTGTCCGAGTTCGCCCCGGATAGAGCCGACCAGCACCAGATCATGGGCATCCGGCATCGCAAGCCCGATGGACTTGGACGCATCCGCGAGCACGCCAAGCGCACCGATCGCGGGCGTCGGCAGAATTGCCTGAGCTTCACCGGACGGCGAGCGAGTCTCGTTATAAAGCGAGACGTTGCCGCTTACGACCGGGAAGTCGAGCGCGCGACAGGCATCGCCCATGCCTTTGATGGCATCGGCGAACTGCGCCATGATTTCCGGCCGTTCCGGATTGCCGAAGTTCAGGTTGTCCGTCACGGCCAGCGGTGTGGCACCCGTTGCTGTCAGATTCCGCCAGGCTTCGGCCACGGCCTGCGCACCGCCAGTCTTCGGATCGGCCTGACAGTAACGCGGCGTGCAGTCCGTCGTCAGGGCCAGACCCAGACGCGTATCGTCAACGCGGACGACTGCCGCATCGGCTGCACCCGGACGACGCGCTGTGTTGCCACCGACTGAGCCGTCATACTGGTTCCAGACCCACGCACGGGATGCCAGATCCGGGCAGCCGATCAGCGTCAGCAGCGCCTTTTCGATCCCTTCCGGGTCAGCAGGCGTTTCGATGCGTGCAGGCGCCGTCAGCGGCACGGTCGGACGATTATAGAGCGGAGCTTCATCCGCCAGCGGGGCCAGCGGAATATCGGCTTCGATTTCGCCATGATGACGGATCGTGATGCGGCCCGTATCGGTCAGCACACCGATGATGGCGAAATCCAGCTCCCACTTCGCGAAGATCGCGCGCGCGACTTCGGTCCGCTCGGGCTTGAGGACCATGAGCATACGCTCCTGGCTCTCGGACAGCATCATCTCGTAAGCCGACATGTTCGGCTCGCGCTGCGGAACGGCATCAAGATTCAGTTCAATGCCAACGCCGCCCTTGCCCGCCATTTCAACGGCAGAAGACGTCAGACCAGCCGCGCCCATGTCCTGAATGGCGACGATCGCATCGGTGGCCATCAGTTCAAGGCAGGCCTCGATCAGCAGCTTCTCGATGAACGGATCGCCAACCTGAACGGTCGGACGCTTGGAGGCTGCTTCCTCGTCGAACTCCGCCGAAGACATGGTCGCGCCATGGATGCCGTCACGGCCCGTCTTGGAGCCGACATACACAACCGGATTGCCCACGCCGGCCGCAGCCGACAGGAAGATCTTGTCCTGCTTGGCCACACCGACCGTCATGGCATTGACGAGCGGATTGCCGTCATACGCTTTGTGGAAGTTGACCTCACCACCCACGGTCGGAACACCGACGCAGTTGCCATAACCGCCAACACCACGCACGACGCCATCAACGATACGACGCGTTCCTGCATGTTTCGGATCACCGAAACGCAGGGCGTTGAGGTTCGCAACTGGACGTGCGCCCATCGTGAATACGTCACGCAGAATGCCGCCCACGCCCGTCGCCGCGCCCTGATAGGGCTCGATGAAGGACGGATGGTTGTGGCTTTCCATCTTGAAGACGGCAGCCAGACCTTCGCCGATATCCACGACGCCTGCGTTCTCGCCCGGCCCATGGATGACCCACGGTGCCTTGGTCGGCAGCGTCTTGAGATGAATGCGGGACGATTTATAGGAGCAGTGCTCGGACCACATGACGGAGAAAATTCCAAGCTCCGTAAAGCTCGGCGTCCGTCCCATGATCGTGACAAGCTTGTCGTATTCCTCGCCGGTCAGTCCGAAAGACTGGGCAAGCTGGGCATCAATCGTCACACTCATCCGACAAGAGCCTCCACAAGGCCTTTGAAAAGCGGCACGCCGTCGGTTGCGCCGATTTCGGGGTCAGTCAGGTTCTCCGGGTGCGGCATCAGGCCACAGACACGGCCATTCTCGCTCAGAATCCCGGCGATGGAGCGCGTGCTCCCGTTGGGGTTGGTTGCACGATCATCGTCCGAAACCGCACCATCCGCACCGCAATAACGGAACGCCACGCGGCCTTCACCTTCAAGACGCTTCAGCGTCTCGGGAGAGGCCGTGTAATTGCCGTCACCATGGGCAAGCGGCGCGCGGAACACGTCGCCGCGCGTCCAGCCCTGAGTAAAGGGTGACGACGCGTTCTCAACCTTTAGGTGGCAGTCCTGCGACAGGAAACGCAACCCTGCATTGCGAAGCAGCGCGCCCGGCAGCAGATGGGATTCCGTCAGGATCTGAAAGCCGTTGCAGACGCCCAGAACATGACCGCCCTTGCCTGCGAACGCCTTGACGTCACGCATGATCGGCGAATGCGCGGCCATGGCCCCGCTGCGCAGATAGTCCCCGAAACTGAAACCGCCCGGCAGCACCACGAGGTCCAGATCACCCAGAGAGGTTTCCCCGTGCCAGATCAGACGCGGCGTCTGCCCCGTCACCAGCTTCAGGGCATGGACCATGTCGCGCTCCCGGTTCGTGCCGGGAAATACGACGATACCTGCCTTCATTTCTGGCCCTCCGCCGGAGCGGACGCATGGCACGGATAGGTGTCATGCAGCGCGCGATAGACAGCTTTGCCTGCAGGCTCCGTCAGCGCATCGTTATGGGCATGCAGCCACGCGACGACCAGACCGCGGACCTGCGGGGCTGTCTGCTGGGCTGGAACGCAGAACGCGACCGGAGCGGACTCATCATGCGCAAAGCTGTCGTACTTCTTCGCCCATGCCTCGCCGTCCATCAGGCCGGACAGATAGGCATCGCACATGCCGATGGAGGACTTGCTGGAGCACATCTGGCCTAGAGCCTTGCCTGAAACCTTGGACACGCGCTGTGCGTGAGCCGGGGCTGCCACGAGAGCCGGAGCAACTGCGAGAGCGGCCAGCAGGAAGATCGTGGAAAGACGGGTCATCCGGCCACCTCGACGCTGAAATCCTCAATGACCTCATTGGCCAGAAGCGCGCGCGCCATGGCCTCGCCCTGCGCCAGTGCGTCGGCGGCATTGTCGGCCGGAACATCAAGTTCAACGACGCGATTGATGCGGACTTCGCCCAGACCCTTGAAGCCTAGGGTTTCGAGAGCATGACCCACGGCCTTGCCCTGCGGATCGAGAACGCCGTCTTTCAGGGAAACAAAAACACGGATTTTCACTGAACTGCCTCCGGACCCTTGAGGTCACCATTCCCGGACTCGGGCAGAATCCCGAGACGCTTTGCCACTTCCTGATACGCTTCTTCGACGCGACCCATGTCGCGGCGGAAACGATCCTTGTCCAACTTCTCGTTCGTCTTGGAATCCCACAGACGGCAGTTATCCGGCGAGATTTCGTCGGCCAGAAGAATACGCATCTCCTCGCCTTCCCAGATCCGGCCGAATTCCAGCTTGAAATCGACAAGCGTGATGCCGACAGCCGTGAACATGCCCATCAGGAAATCATTTGTTCTGAGTGCAAGCTGGTTCATGTCGTCCATGTCCTGCGGTGCTGCCCAGTTGAACGCTGCGATATGCTCTTCCGACACCATCGGGTCGTTGAGCGCGTCGTTCTTGTAGTAGTATTCGATGATCGTGCGCGGCAGGCGCGTCCCCTCGGGGATGCCAAGCCGCTTGGCCAGCGAGCCCGCCGCCACATTGCGTATCACAACTTCAAGCGGGATGATCTCCACTTCGCGGATGAGCTGCTCGCGCATGTTCAGCCGGCGGATGAAGTGGGTCGGGATGTTGATCTCGTGAAGCTTGAGCATCAGGTATTCGCTGATGCGGTTGTTCAGGACACCCTTCCCGGTGATGATGCCGCTCTTCGCGCCGTTTCCGGCGGTGGCGTCATCCTTGAAGTACTGAACGAGTGTGCCGGGTTCTGGGCCTTCAAAAAGAACCTTGGCTTTGCCCTCATAGAGCTGGCGGCGGCGAGCCATGAGCAATCCTTAGCGTTGCGCCGTCCTGACAGAAAATGCAGACGGCTGGAGCAGCGACGAATTGTGGTTCCATAGCATTGCGGAACCGGAACTGCGAGTGTGCGGAACGCAGGAAATCGCAGGAAGTCTGCGTCCCGCACGCCTCTCAGTCAAAGATACGGGCGAAGATGCGATCCACGGCACGCAGATGCTGTGCCGGGTCGAACGCCTGATCGAGAATCTCCTTGCTGACCCGACCGGCGACTTCCGGATCGGCTTCAAGGTTTTCACGGAACGTCTTGAAGCCCGGCTTGTTCAGCTTCGTCCATGTTTCCATGGCGTTACGCTGCACGATCCGATAGGCGTCCTCGCGTGAAATCCCAGCACGAGCCAGCGTCAGCAGGACTTCGCCGGAATGGACGACGCCGCCGAGGCTCTCCATGTTCGCGATCATCTGCTCGGGATAAACGACCAGCTTTTCCATCATCCCGGCCAGACGCATCAGTGCAAAATCCAGTCCGATCGTGGCATCGGGGCAGATGTTGCGCTCGACGGCGGAGTGGCTGATGTCCCGTTCGTGCCACAGTGCGACGTTTTCCAGCGCGGGCACGACATGCGAGCGGATGAGGCGCGCCAGACCGGTCAGGTTTTCCGACAGGACAGGGTTGCGCTTGTGCGGCATGGCCGAACTGCCCTTCTGCCCCTTGTGGAAAAATTCTTCCGCTTCCCGGACTTCCGAACGCTGAAGATGACGGACTTCGATCGCCAGACGCTCGATGCCGCTGGCGATCACGCCGAGCGTGCAGAAGAACGCCGCATGGCGGTCACGAGGAATAACCTGCGTCGACACGCTCTCGACGGCCAGGCCCAGCTTGTCAGCAACGTATTCCTCGATTTCCGGGTCGATATGCGCATAGGTCCCGACAGCACCGGAAATCGCGCAGACCGCAATTTCCTTGCGAGCCTGCACCAGACGCTCGCGGTTCCGGGCGAACTCGGCGTAGTGGCCGGCAATCTTCAAGCCAAAGCTGGTCGGCTCGGCGTGGATCGCATGGCTGCGGCCGATCGTTACCGTGTTGCGGTGCTCGTAGGCGCGATCTTTGAGTGCGGCCAGAACGCGGTCCAGATCTTCCAGCAGCAGATCGGCAGCTTGCGTCATCTGCACGGACAGGCAGGTGTCCAACACATCCGAAGACGTCATGCCCAGATGGACGAAACGGCTGTCCGGACCGACCTTTTCCGCAAGCCAGGTCAGGAACGCGATGACGTCATGGCGCGTTTCGGCTTCGATCTCGTCGATGCGGGCCAGATCCGCATCGGAGAACGCCGCCATGGCGACGTCACCCTTTTCGCGGATGGTCTTTGCTGATTCGGCGGGAATGTCACCCCGTTGTGCCATGGCTTCGCAGGCAAGGGCTTCGATCTCGAACCAGATGCGAAAACGGTTGGCGGGAGACCAGATGGCAGTCATCTGCGGACGGCTGTAACGGGGTACCATGGGAACTCCGGATGCGAGGTGGGGCTTTACGGAGGCTCCTTAGACCAAATACGAAGACATTGCACGGACCCCTTTTCGGAAGAATGACACCTTGGCCCCTGACTCTCTGCTCCACGCCCTCATCGCCCTCGGCCAGATCACTCTGATCGACATCACCCTTGCCGGTGACAATGCGGTCGTTATTGGGATGGCCGTGCGCAATCTGGAAGGGCGGCAGCGCCGTCTCGCCATTCTGTTTGGAACGGGGTTCGCCGCCATTCTGCGTGTGGGGCTAGCCCTGCTGGCGACCACGCTGCTCGCCGTGGTCGGCCTGACGCTGGCGGGTGGGTTTCTGCTTTTGTGGGTCTGCTGGAAGATGTATCGTGAGCTTCGAGGCGGCGAACATCATGAGGACGTCGAGGCTGCTCCGCCCCGGCTCGGCCCTGCCGTGCTTAAAATTGTCGTGGCCGATCTGTCCATGAGTCTGGACAACGTGCTGGCGGTTGCCGGAGCGGCTGTCGGTCATCCTTGGATTCTGGTTGCGGGGCTCGTGCTGTCGGTGCTGCTGATGGGGCTTGCTGCATCGGTCGTCGCCAATCTTCTGGCCAGATATCGCTGGATTGCATGGATCGGTCTTCTGGTGGTTCTGGGCGTTGCAATCGAACTCATCATCCGCGGCGGCGGGGAGGTCTGGACGCATGTTCTTCCGAGCTGACAAAACCCTTTTCGCGGGACTGATGACGCTGCTTGTCACGTCATCGGCCCTCGCAGCGCCCCCGATGGACACCGCCCCCTCGCCCGTTCAGGAACGGCTGGCAGAGTGGCTGCTCCTTGTCGGGCCAGAAGGAAGCAGTTTCCCGGCACAGCGTTACGCCAGTTTCCTCGCACAGACGCCGCAATGGCCGCAGAGAGTGCGTATTCTGTGGCGTTTTCAGAACGCCCTGTCCCAGACATCCGACCCGCAGGCTCTGAACGCCCTCTGCCCGCTTTATCCGCTGACAGTGCCAGCCGCGTTTACAGCCTGTGCAGACCATCTCCCGGACCCGGCCTCCACAGCGCGCCGTCTCTGGCTGTCGGGAAGTGCCCTGACCACTGCCGAAGAGCAGACCCTGCTCACGCGGTTTGGTCAGACCTTCACGCCCGCCGATCAATGGACCCGCTATGAAGCGCTTGAACTGCGGGGACAGTTTTCGGCAGCGGCCAGACAGATCGAGCGTCTTTCCGCCGATCAGCAGCTTCTTGCCCGCGCCAGACTGGCCGAACGTCTCGCCTCTCCCGATGCCGATTCTCTGTTCGCCTCCCTACCCTCGGACCTACAATCCGACCCGACCCTGATCCGCTATCGCCTGCGTGCGCTGCGTCGCGGGGATCGACTGGATGAAGCGCTGTCTCTCTGGAACACGCAGGGCGCGGCGCTCCAGCAGGCGAACCCATCCCATGACTGGTCCTCCGAACGGATTAGCCTCGCCCGCGCTCTGCTTCTGGCCGGTCGTCCGAAAGAGGCGGCCGATCTCGCAGATGACACCACCCTGCCCCCGGACAGTACCGACCGTCAGGAAGCGGCTCTTCTCAGCGGCTTCATTGCGCTTAGAGAGCTTCATGACCCTGCGCGCGCGGAACAGTTCTTTACCCTTCTTCAGAACGCAACCTCGCTTCAGATGCAGGCTCGCGGCTATTACTGGACAGGCCGCGCCCTTCAGGCCGCTGAAAAGCATCAGGATGCCCAAGCTGCTTTTCAAAAAGCTGCTACCTTCCCCACGACGTTTCCGGGTCAGCTCGCTCTGGCATCTCTGACGCAGAACAACGCAATTCTTGTCTCAGGTCAGTCGTCATCGGCCTTTGACGACGCCCTGTTACAGGCCCTTCAGTCTCTGCCCACTCCACCCGCCGGAACGCTCAGCCGCCCTGATCTGCTCGAAGCCGCCACGGATCTCGTGCAGGCAGGTGATCCCGATCATGCACGGGATTTCCTCATGATGCTGGAAGCCGTCAATCCGTCTCCGGAAGGCCAGAAAGCCGTCGCCGATGCTGCGTCCCGCCTTGGGTTACCTGCGCCGGAAGTCTTTGCTTCCTATGCCTTGGCACGCAAAGGCATTGCCCTTTACCCGCAGGGCTTCCCCGACCCCTACCCAGCCGCATCAACTGTTCCGGACGGCTTGCTTCCCGCCATCATCCGACAGGAAAGTGGTTTCGATCCGAACGCACTAAGCGGCGCAAAGGCTGTGGGCCTGCTGCAACTCCTGCCCGCCGCAGCCAGAGACGTGGTGCGCAAAGGGCATCTGGGGCCGATCAACGTCTCTCCCGCGTCTCTGACCGATCCGCAGATAAACCTGAAAATCGGCAACGCCTATGTCTCGCAGCTTCTCGAACGCTTCGGAAATGTGATCCCCTATGCGCTGGCTGCCTATAACGCAGGCCCGCATCGGGTGGACCTCTGGCTCAAAGCAAACCCACCTTCGGACCCGCTGTCAGAAGACGGCGTTCTGGACTGGATCGAACGCCTGCCCTACCGGGAAACCCGCCTTTATATCGAAAATATTGAGGCAGGAATGATGGTCTATCGCGTCAGGAATCTTCATGCCGGATAATGATATTGCAGCCCTCGCTGGACAGGTTCTGGAGCATCTCCGCCGGTCCGGTCGCAGACTGGTGACAGTGGAAAGCTGCACAGGCGGCCTGATCGGTGCGGCTCTCAGTGATATTCCCGGTTCGTCAGACGTCTTGGAAGGCGGTTTCATCACCTACTCCAATGCCTTGAAAATGAGCGCCGTGAGCGTTCCAGAAACGGTTCTCGCACAATACGGAGCCGTCAGCCTCCAGACGGCTCAGGCCATGGCGGAAGGCGGCCTTATGAACGCCGTGGATGCTGATATTGCCGTTTCCGTGACAGGCATCGCAGGCCCGGGCGGTGGTAGTGTTGCCAAACCGGTCGGGACTGTCTGTTTCGGACTGGCTGTTCGCACCGGATTGTCCTCGGTCGTTCAGTGTCACTTCGCAGGAGATCGCACCAGCATTCGTTCTCAGGCTGTGCAGCAAGCGCTTCAGATGGTTCTGAACGCCTGACGTAAAAAAGGCGGCTCCGAATGAACGGAGCCGCCCTTTTCTGCAAACCTGTAACAGACCACCGGTCTGTTTACAGCCTTAGTTGCCCTGCGTCGGAGCTGGCATCGTCGAGGCTGCCGGAGCTGCCTGAAGGCTGGGAGCGGTCGGGATCGCGGTCGGAGCAGCGGGCGGGATTGCTGCCGTCGGAGCGGTCGGAGAAACCGGCGTCTGGGCCTGCTGCAGCGAACGTGCGTTCAGATCTTCTGTCGTGGGTGAGCCGCTGGCTTTTGCAGCATGCTCGCCCTTGTCATGATGCTTGCCGTGATGATGCGCGGCCATGGCCGGAGAGGCCGCAGCGACCAGTGCAGTCAGAGCGAATGCGCCAAAAGAAATCTTTTTCATAACGTAATCCTTTCCTGTCACCATCGCGGTGCTTGACTGTGTAACGACTCAACCCGCAAATGGTTCTGGCAACACTATGAAATTTTATGTCCTTTGGGAAAGGCCGGGTGTCGGAGGAACAGCCTTTGCCCCCTGCGCACCGTAAATATCCCGTGCGCGCTTGATGAAGGCGGACACCATAAGGCGCACACCCTCATTGAACACCACGCCCATCGCGTTTTGCAACAAGCGCGACTTGAACTCGAAATCCACGAAGAAATCGACCAGACAGCCACGAGGGTCCGGGCTGAACGTCCACACATTGTTCAGATAACGGAAAGGCCCTTTTTCATAACGCACCCGGATGCGCGACGGCCTCTCCAGCGTCACACGGCTCGTGAAGGTCTCGCGGAAGGGGCCAAATCCGATCGTCAGATCCGCCACAAGCTCCTGTTCCGTCTGGGTGCGGATGCTCGCCTTCACGCACCAAGGCAGAAACTGCGGATATTTCTCGACATCCGCCACAAGATCAAAGAGCTGGTCCGGAGTGTAGGCGATCAACCTTTGCTCGGCATGTGTCGGCATCAGAGACTTTCTTTCAGACGGCTTTTCCGCGCAGCCTGAAGCTTCGCGAAGTCGCTGTCCGCATGATAGGAGGACCGGGTCAGCGGACTGGCACTGACCTGAAGAAATCCTTTTGAACGGGCAGCCGCAGCATAGCCGTCAAACTCGTCGGGGGTAATAAACTTTTCAACGGCCGCATGTTTTGCGGAGGGCTGAAGATATTGCCCAAGTGTCAGGAAATCGACGTCCGCGATCCTGAAATCATCCATGACCTGAGCCACTTCCATACGCTCCTCGCCCAGCCCAAGCATCAGGCCGGACTTGGTAAAAATGGAAGGATCGAGTTTCTTTACTCCGTCCAGCAATCGAACGGACTGATAGTAACGCGCACCCGGCCGGATGGTGGGATAAAGTCGGGGTACGGTCTCGATATTGTGATTGAACACGTCGGGACGTGCAGCCACGACGACCTCCAGCGCTCCATCTTTGCGAAGGAAATCAGGAGTGAGGATTTCAATCGTAGTCTCTGGAGAGGTCTGCCGGATCGAACGGATGACCTGTGCGAAATGCTCCGCGCCACCATCTGCCAGATCGTCGCGATCCACGGACGTGATGACGACATGTCGTAGTCCAAGCTTCGCCACAGCCTCGCCAACACGCCGGGGTTCGTCCGCATCAAGATGCTTTGGCATCCCGGTCGTGACGTTGCAGAACGCACAGGCCCGGGTGCAGATCTCGCCCATGATCATCATCGTGGCATGACGTTGCGACCAGCATTCCCCGATATTGGGGCATGCTGCTTCTTCGCACACCGTCACGAGGCCTGCATCGCGCATCAGCGCCCGCGTCTCGTGATACACGGGATGGTTCGGCGCCTTGACCCGGATCCAGGACGGCTTGCGCTGGATCGGATTGTCAGGTCGGTGCGCCTTTTCCGGGTGACGGAGCGCGGGTGCTGCGCGATGGTCGATGGTGATGCGCTGGGACATGGTGCTCAGATATGCAGCGGGCCGTCGAAGGCCGCCAGTGTTGCCTCGTGCATGGTCTCGGAAATGGTCGGATGCGGGAAGACCGTTTCGATCAGTTCCGCCTCTGTCAGTTCCCCGGTTCGGGCAATGACATAACCCTGAATCATTTCCGTTACTTCCGCGCCGATCATGTGCGCACCCAGAAGTTCGCCACTCGTCGCGTCGAACACGGTCTTGACCATGCCGTCCGTCTCACCCATCGCCACAGCCTTGCCGTTGGCGATGAACGGGAAACGGCCAACCTTGACCTTGTGTCCTGCGGCAATGGCCTTCTCTTCACTGAGCCCGACAGACGCGATCTGTGGACGCGAATAGGTGCAGCCCGGAATGTTCAGCGGATGCAAGGGCTGCGGCGAACGTCCGGCAATTTTTTCAACGCACAGGATGGCTTCGTGGCTCGCCTTATGGGCCAGCCACGGCGCTCCGGCCACATCACCGATCGCATAGACACCCGGCTCGCCTGTCCGGCAGAAGCCGTCCGTGACGATATGGGTCCGGTCCACCTGAACCTTGGTGCCCTCAAGCCCCAGATCCTCGACATTGCCCACAATGCCAACCGCACAGATGACGCGGTCCACCGTCAGATCGATCTTGCCTGTCGGACTTTCGATCGTCGTGGAAACCTCGTTTTCAGCCTTATTTAGCGGCCCGACCTTCGCGCTGGTGATGATCGTCATCCCCTGCTTTTCGAAAGCCTTGCGGGCTGCTGCGCTGATTTCTGGATCTTCGGCGATCAGTATCCGATCCGCCACTTCGGCGATCGTGACCTCACTGCCCATGTTCCGGTAGAACGACGCAAATTCGATACCGATCGCACCCGATCCGATGACTAGAAGACGCTTCGGCAACTCCTTCGGCGTCATGGCCTCGCGTGCCCCCCAGATCAGGGTGCCATCCGTTTCCAGTCCCGGAAGCTGACGCCCCCGCGCACCCGTTGCCAGAATGACATGCGGGGCTTTGATGGTCGCAACCGCCGCGCCATCCTTCGTGATAGCAACTTGATGCGCCTCGCCCGAACGACCGGCCAGTTTGGCGCGGCCGTCAAAGGTCGTGACCTTGGCTTTCTTCAGAAGATGGGCAATCCCTCCCCCCATCCGGCGCGCAATGCTGCGTGAGCGGCCCACGATCTTGGACAGGTCGAACGAGATATTGTCTGCGGACAGGCCGAACGTACCCAGTTCATGCAGAAGATGATGGATTTCCGAAGAGCGCAGAAGCGCCTTGGTCGGAATACAGCCCCAGTTCAGGCAGACGCCACCAAAATGCGTGCTTTCCACGAGCGCCACGCTCATGCCGAGCTGGCTGGCCCGCAGCGCCGCCACATAGCCGCCGGGGCCGCCACCAACAACAATCAGATCGAAAGTCTCGGACATGGTTCAGACCACCAGAAAATAAGGGTTCTGCACGATATCGCGCAGCGCATTCAGCCACTCGGCCCCAAGGGCACCATCAACCGCCCGATGATCGACCGACAGCGTCGCCGTCATCACGGTTGCAATCGCAATCTCCGAACCACGGACCACAGCCCGTTTTTCGCCTGACGCAATCGCCAGAATACCGGCCTGGGGCGGATTGATGATCGCAGCGAAGTCACGCACGCCGAACATCCCCATATTGGAAACGGAGAACGTCCCGCCCTGGAATTCCTCGGGTTTGAGCTTTCCGGCACGCGCGCGCTTGGCTAGATCCTTGGCTTCGACGCTGATGTCGCGCAGGGATTTGCGATCGGCATTGCGGATGATCGGAGTAATCAGCCCGTCCGGAATTGAGACGGCCATCGAGATATCAACATTCTCGAAATGCAATGTCTCGGCATCCGTGAACTGAACGTTCACGCCCGGAACTTTCTTCAGTGCCAGCGCCACGGCTTTGATCATCATGTCATTGACCGAGATCTTGAAGCTGTTTTCCTGCGCTGTCGCATTCAGTTTCGAACGCAGGGCCAACAGCGCATCCAGTTCGATATCGACCGAGACGTAGAAATGCGGAACCTGCGTCTTGGATTCTGTCAGACGACGCGCGATCACCTTGCGCATCGTCGAGTTCGGCACCCGACGGACCGTCTCTTCCGATGCGGTGATGACGGGCGTAGAAGCAGCTTTCGGAGCTGTCTTGGGTGCAGCAGGGCCTTTCTCAACGTCGCGCTTGAGAATGCGTCCGTTCGGACCACTTCCTGTCAGGGCGTCAAGGGCAATGCCCCGCTCACGCGCCATACGCTTGGCGAGCGGAGAAACGAAAATCCGCTCTCCCTTGTCCTCAGCCGGAGCTTTGGATGCTGGAGCCGCAGGCGTTGTTTCCGCGCTTGGTGTCTCAGCCTTCGGAGTTGCTGCAGTCTGCGTGGAAGAGGCGTCAGGCACGGCCTCGCCGTCTTCCACAAGAATCGCAATCGGCGTGTTGACGGGAATCCCCTCGACGCCTTCCTGAATCAGAATGCGACCAAGGATGCCCTCGTCTACGGCTTCCACTTCCATGGTCGCCTTGTCGGTCTCGATTTCAGCAATCACGTCACCCGCAGCGACGGTATCGCCCTCGGCTTTGAGCCAGCGGGCCAGTTTGCCCTCGGTCATGGTCGGCGACAGCGCCGGCATCAGAATATCGGTAGCCATCGTTGTCAGTCCCGCAGCTGCTTGCGAACCGCATCCACAACCCATTCAGGTTTCGGAAGCGCCAGTTTTTCGAGATTGGCCGCATAGGGCATCGGCAGGTCAAGCCCGCAGACACGCGCTGGCGGAGCATCGAGCCAGTCAAAAGCCTGCTCGACGGCCACGGTGCAGATTTCCGCCCCGATGCCCGCGACCGGCCAGCCTTCTTCGACGGAGACGATGCGGTTCGTCTTCTTCACACTGCGTACGATTGTCTCGGTATCCAGAGGACGGATCGAGCGCAGGTTGATGACTTCGGCCGAAATGCCTTCTTCTGCCAGAAGGGCTGCGGCTTCCAGCGCCACGCCGACCATGATGGAGAAGGCCACGAGCGTTACGTCCGTCCCTTCCCGTTCGATCTTCGCGCGACCGATCGGCAGGATGAAGTCTTCATCCACGGGGCACGGAAACTTCTGGCCGTAGAGGATTTCGTTTTCCAGAACGATGACCGGGTTCGGATCGCGAATGGCCGCCCGCAGCAGTCCTTTCGCATCCGCAGACGACCAGGGAGCGACCACTTTCAGGCCCGGAATATGGGCAAACCAGCTTGCGAAACACTGCGAGTGCTGTGCCCCCACGCGCGCCGCTGCACCATTCGGGCCACGGAACACGATGGGGCAGCCCATCTGACCGCCGGACATGTAGAGCGTCTTGGCAGCAGAATTAATAATATGATCAACGGCTTGAAGCGAGAAGTTCATGGTCATGAACTCGACGATCGGCTTCAGTCCCGTCAGCGCCGCACCCACGGCCATACCCGTGAAACCATGTTCCGTGATCGGCGTATCGATGACGCGCTTCTCGCCGAACTCATCCAGCAAGCCCTGACTGACCTTGTAGGCGCCCTGATATTGCGCCACTTCCTCGCCGATCAGGAACACGTCCTCATCACGACGAAGTTCGGCTGCCATCGCATCACGCAGGGCCTGACGGACGGTGATTTCGCTGGTCTCGCCCCAGTCCCGGTCATTCTCGGCTTGTGCGACTTCCGGTGCTTCCACGATCCCCGGATCAGCCGGTGTTTCAATCGCAATAGAAGCGCCAGCAGCCGGATCAGCAGAACGGGTCACGGTGTCCGCAGCCGAAGCATCTTCGCCTTCTGCCAGAAGCACGGCGATCGGCGTGTTGACTGCAATGTTCTGCGTACCTTCGGCAACCAGCGTCTTGCCGATCACGCCTTCGTCCACGGCTTCCACTTCCATGGTCGCCTTGTCGGTCTCGATCTCGGCAATCACGTCTCCGGCGGAAACGGCCTCACCCGCCGTCTTGACCCAGCGCGCAAGCGTCCCTTCGGTCATGGTCGGCGAGAGAGCCGGCATCAGAATTAGAGATGCCATGGATCAGGCCTCCACCAGAATGTCAGTCCAGAGTTCGGAATGATCCGGCTCGGGGCTCGTCTGCGCAAATTCGGCCGCGTCAGCGACAATGGCTTTCACGTCCGTCTCAATGTCCTTGAACACACTCTCTTCGATCCCGCTGCGCAGCATCTCGGCCTTCAGCGTCTCGATCGGGTCGCGCGTCCGGCGCATCTCCTCGACTTCCGAACGCTGGCGATACTTCGCCGGGTCCGACATGGAGTGCCCACGATAGCGATAGGTTTCCATTTCCAGTAGGAACGGCCCCTTACCCGCACGACAGTATTCCACAGCTTCCTGCGCGGCTTCATGAACTGCGAAAATGTCCATGCCGTCGACCTTGCGGCTGGCAATGCCCCAGGGCTCGCCATTGCGCGACAGGTCCTTCGAGGCCGAGGCGCGCTCAATGGACGTGCCCATGCCGTAGCGGTTGTTCTCGATCACATAGATGCAGGGCAGCTTATGCAGTGCCGCGAGATTGAAGCTCTCATAGACCTGCCCCTGTGCCGATGCGCCTTCGCCGAAATACACGATCGAGACTTCATCCGTCCCGCGATACTTGTTCGCGAAAGCTAGACCCGTACCCAGTGCGACCTGCGCACCGACGATACCATGACCACCGTAGAACTCCTTTTCACGGGAGAACATATGCATGGAGCCACCCTTGCCGCGGGAATACCCGCCGGACCGGCCCGTCAGTTCCGCCATCACACCGCGCGGCGTCATACCCGCCACGAGCATCTGTCCGTGGTCACGATAGGACGTGATGGACTTGTCGCCCTGCTTCATGTTGAGGCCGATCCCGACCACAACGGCTTCCTGCCCGATATAAAGATGGCAGAAGCCGCCGATCAGACCCATGCCGTAAAGCTGTCCGGCTTTTTCCTCGAAACGCCGGACAAGAAGCATGTCCCTGTAAGCGCGCTTCATGGTCTCCGGCGAAAGGGCCGGACCGTTGCTCCGGCCTGAAGCGGACGGTGTCTCGTCCATGACGGTCTCCTGATGGAAATGCATAAAATCCCGCATGCTCTTAGCGGCAGAAGCCACCAAAAGCCAGACCACGTTCCGCTTGCGCGAAACGCCCCGATCTGAGGGGTATGCCGTGAAAAAACGGCCCTGACCGCCCCGAAAGGCGGCCGGAGTTTAAATAAAACCGAGCAGTCGACGTGCCGCCACGCCCGGATCGGGCTCACGCAGCAGGCTCTCACCGACCAGCACGGCGCTCGCGCCAACTGCGCCAACCTTCATCATGTCATCCTGCGTCCGGATGCCACTTTCAGAGACGACCAGACGATCCGGCGGCACCATCGGCGCCAGATCGATCGTCGTCTGGATATCGGTTTTCAGAGTGCGCAGGTTACGGTTGTTGATCCCGATCAGGAATGTATCGAGTGCCAGCGCCCGGTTCAGTTCGGCTTCATCATGGACTTCCAGCAGGACATCCATATCTAGTCCACGTGCAATCGCGATCAGTTCGGCGGCCTGCGTTTCCGTAAGCACCGCCATGATCAGCAAAATGCAGTCCGCCCCGATCAGACGGCTTTCATGAACCTGCCAAGGGTCAAGGATAAAGTCCTTGCGCAAAATCGGCAGACTGCAGGCTTCGCGAACAACGCGGATATCTTCCGTGCTGCCATGAAAGCACGAGCCTTCCGTCAGAACGGACAGGCAGGTGGCGCCAGCGGCCTGATAGTCCTGCGCGATCTTCACCGGATCATAATCCGGGCGCAGGATTCCCGCGGAGGGAGATGCTTTCTTGATTTCGGCAATCAGTCCGACCTGACGGTCTGCCGTCAGATGCTGAAGCGCTTGCCCGAACCCCCGTGTGGGAGTGGTGACTTCCCGCGCCCGCGCCGTGATGTCCTTGAGAGACATGATCTGCGAGCGCTGTTCGATATCCACCCGCGTACGCGCGCAGATGCGTGCCAGAACATCACTCCGGTCGGCAGCGGTTTCCGCTTCCGGATTTTTGATGGGAGGGGTCGTCGTTTCCGGAACTTCCGGGTCCGGAAACTGTTCTGTTCCCTCGGGCGAATATGTCATCGCCGGTCGATGGTGCATGAATGTCATGATCGTCCTGCGTCTGTGGAAGCAATGGAATGAGTCGGGGAATGAGCTGACAGACGCGCCCGCTCAAGCGCGGCGCGGGCGAGCCCACGGTCGATGGACTCTGCCGCCAGACCTACATTGCGACGGAAAGCCGGAACGTCAATCGTCCCGCCCTTCACGATATCGCCGCGTCCTGCCACATGCAGGGCCGCGGCGGCGTTGAGAAGAACCGTATCACGGTAAGCACCAACAGTGCCTTCCAGCAGGGAAAGCAGTGCGGTCGCGTTGGTCTGGGCATCACCGCCCCGGATGGCGGAGATCGGAGCTGCCTTCAGGCCTGCCATATCCGGTTCGATCTCAAACGAAAAAAGAGCGTCTTTCTCCCAGGCCGAGACCTGAGAGGGGCCAGCGAGGGTCAGTTCGTCACTGCCACCTTCCAGGGTCTCGCCATGCACAACCCAGACAGACAGGCTCCCCAATGCACCGAGTGCTTTCGCCACCGGCTCGCACCAGCGTCCATCAAACACGCCGATCAGCTGATGGCGCACCTGAGCGGGATTGCAGAGTGGCCCGAGCAGATTGAACAATGTCCGAAAACCCAGCGCCTTACGCACCGGTGCCGCATGACGCATCGCAGGATGATGCTGGGGGGCCGCTAGAAAGACAAGACCGTCCTCACGCAAACGTCTACCTTGCAGAGCCAGATCATCGGTTGGCGGAATGCCCAGAACTTCCAGAACATCCGTCGCGCCCGTGGCTGACGAGAGCGCGCGGTTGCCATGTTTGGCGACGGGAACGCCCAGACCGGCGAGCACGAAGGCTACGGCCGTCGAGACGTTCAGCGTCTTCAGGCCATCCCCGCCCGTTCCGCAAACATCAATCGCTCCAGACGGAACATCCGGCAGGAGCGTCATGTGATGCCGGACGGCTTTCACGGCACCCGTCAGCTCGGCCAAAGTCTCTCCACGGAGTTTCAGAGCCGTCAGAAAAGCCGAAAGATGAACCGGATCAACCGTTCCTGCCATGATGGCGTGGAAAGCAGTCTCTGCCTCCTGATTGCTGAGAACCTGTCCCGAAGCAGCTTTGTGCAAAAGCGTTGTAAACTCAATTCCCACCGTCAGGCGGCCTGCGAGGTCACGACCGGAATCCCGGCAATCGTCAGGAAATTGGCCAGCAGTTCGCGTCCGGCGACGGAAGCGATGCTCTCAGGATGGAACTGAACGCCATGTATGGGATAGTCGCGATGGCGCACGCCCATGATGACCCCGTCTTCCGTCCGCGCATTGACGACCAGAGTCTCGGGAATGCTGTCGGGCCGAAGCGTCAGGCTGTGATAACGCACGACATCGACCGGATCGGGTAATCCGGCAAAAACCCCCGTTCCATCATGGTGAACGGCGCTGATCTTGCCGTGCATCGGCACCGGCGCCCGCACGACTTCTGCACCGAAGACCTGCCCGATGGCCTGATGGCCGAGGCACACACCAAAAACCGGCACACGTCCCGCAGCCGCGCGGATCAGATCGCAGCAGATCCCCGCTTCCGCAGGGGCACCGGGACCGGGTGAGATTACGATGGCAGCCGGATTGAGCGCCAGAGCCTCTTCAACGCTCAGCGCATCGTTGCGACGCACGTCACATGCTGCTCCAAGCGCGCCCAGATGATGGACGATGTTGAACGTGAAGCTGTCGTAATTGTCGATGAGAAGGATCATGGCAACAGAATGACCTTCGCGTCTCTTTTCGTCAAACAACACATCGTGTTTCGGCCCTCCGTCAGGCTTTGGCCGCGGTCGCAACCGCGATTTCAGCGGCGCGGAAAAGGGCTCGGGCCTTGGCCTGAGTTTCGCGGAACTCAGCATTCGGATCACTGTCCGCAACGACGCCGCATCCGGCCTGCACATACATGTTGCCGTCCTTGAGAACGGCCATGCGCAGTCCGATGCAGGTGTCCATCTCGCCGTCCGCGCCGAAATATCCGACGCAGCCGGAATATGGCCCGCGTCGTGTCGGCTCCAGTTCGTCGATGATCTCCATGGCGCGGATCTTGGGGGCGCCTGTCAGGGTTCCTGCGGGGAACGCGGCGACAAGCGCATCCATCGCCGTACTGCCATCCTTGATCTGGCCCGTGACGGTCGAGGAAATATGCATCACATGGCTGTAGCGCTCGACGACGAACTGCTCCGGCACTGCGACGGTCCCAAGCTTCGAGACGCGGCCTACGTCATTGCGTCCCAGATCGATCAGCATCAGATGCTCGGCTAGTTCCTTGCGGTCTGCCAGAAGCTCTGTTTCCAGAGCCAGATCTTCATCGCGGTCTGCACCGCGCGGACGGGTGCCCGCCAGCGGCCGCACCGTGACTTCGCCATCCCGCAGTCGAACCAGAATTTCCGGCGAGGAACCCACGAGGGCGTAATCCTCAAGCTCCATCACGAACAGGAACGGCGCCGGATTGACCCGGCGCAGGCTGCGATAGAGCGAAAGCGGTGAAAGTGGGAATGGTGTCGTGAAGCGCTGGCTCGGCACGATCTGGAAGGCATCGCCCGCCGCAATATAGTCCTGCGCCTTGCGGACATGGTCTTCGAACTGCTGCTGCGTCATGTTGGAGACCGGAGCTTCCAGTTCCGTATCGGTAGGCAGGGTCTCGCGTGCGTCTCCAAGTGGCGCGGCCAGAGCGGCGCGCGCCCTGTCCAGAAGCGCGTGAGCTTCCGCGTCCGTCGTGTCTCCACGGACCGGAACGGCCAGCGTCAGTTCGTCCCGTACGGAATCAAAGACTGCAAACAGGCGCGGACGGATCATGATTCCTTCCGGCAGTTCCAGATCGTTGACCGGCGCATTCGGCAGACGCTCCATCTGCCGCACCATGTCGTAGCCCAACACGCCGAACACGCCCCCGATCATGGGAGGCATTCCGCTCGGAAGATCCATCTGGCTTTCGTCCACGATGGTCTTGAGCGTCTCGAGCGGTATTCCGTCGATGGGTTTGCCGTCGAGCGTGACCTTCCCGTCCCGGGACTTCCAGACCAGATCCGGCAGTAGAGCTATGACGGAATAACGCCCGCGTGCAGCACCACCCTCGACGCTTTCAAACAGAAGCCGATACGGATCATCCGACAGGTTCGACAGTCTGAGAAATGCCGAAACAGGCGTCAGGAGATCGGCGGCCTCAATGCTGTAGACGATGCCCATCAGTGTGCCCCGTTTTCTGCTGCGGGTGCGCTGGCCGGAGCCGCGGCTGCTACGACCTGATTGTAGAGCGCCATATTGATATGCGAGGGCGGAAAAGCCTTTTCCATCGCAGCACTCAGGACCATCGGAATATCGGACTGCATGGACTGACGATAATCGTCCACAAGACGGGTGCCGAGGGATTTCAGGTCTTCTGCCGAGGCAGGGCGATCGGCCGTCACGTTAACGAGCCAGAATGCATCCGGCGTTTCAAACATCCCGGTCGTACCCGGCTTGAGATCAAAGATCCCGCGCAGGATGTTCTGGGGCAGGCTTTGATCGGGATGAACGCGCGAGACGCTCACGTCCTGACGCAGGGCCGAAGCTTCCGGCTGTCCCTCCATGGCCTTGCGAAGCGTGCCAGACTTTGCGGTACCGAACAGGGCTGTTGCGCGCAGATTGGCGGCGCGGCGCTTCTGTTCGGCCGTCCACGCCTGAACGACCTGATCGCGTACGCTGTCGAAAGGCTTGAGGGTTCCGGGGCGGACCTCGTCCACCAGTACCGAAAAGAAGGTGCCATTCGGGCCGTTGACCACTGTCGGCTGGGCACCTTTGGACTGCGTGAAGACCTGATGAACGATGGCCTGACGCAGAGCCTCATCGCCCGGAATGGGCGCGGGCAGACCGTCCTGCGTCATGCCATTGGAGTCCAGCGTTCCCGCAGCCGGAACAGCGCCGAGATCGCCCGGGATCTGTTCCAGCGTCGAAGAACCGGCAACCGCGTCCTGAAACTGCTTCTGGCGTGCCTGAAGAGCCTCGGCAGATTCCTGCGTCTGGACCTGCTTTTTCAGATCGCCTTTTGCCTGTTCGAATGTCGTTTTGTGAGGCGCCACGACTGCCGTGATGTTGAAAACGACCCATCCCATTCCGGTCTTTTCCGGGCCGGAAATGCGGTCAGGCTGTGCAGCGAAAGCGGCCTTGGCGAGTTCGGGGTTGGGAATATCGCTCTGCCGAACCGATGGCAGGGCAACGGCAGCGGCTTCGGGGAACTTCTTCTGGATATCGTCCCAAGAAAGTCCGCCTTTCCATGCAGTCGCTGCCGCAGCGGCTTTCGCCTGATCCGTGAAGGTCAGGACCTGAAGCGTCCGGGTCTCGGGCATGTCATAGGTGCGCGCCTGAAAATCGTAGAGACGATGAAGAACATCGTCCGGAACCTCGATTGTCTTGGCAACGCTGTCCGCCGTCATGACGACCATCTTGGCATGACGATATTCTGTCGTGCGGAACATCTGTGGGTGGTTGTCATAAAAGCGGTGAAGCTGTTCGTCTGTGGGAGGCGCAGTCACAGTGCCGCTCGCAAACGGAATTTCCACCATATCGAAAAGGCGCTGGTTCGCATCGAAAGACAGCATGCGCCCCGTCAATGACGGGGGCGCGACTACGGCCTGACCGATCCCCTGCAACAGACCACGGGACGCAATATCCTCGCGAACGACCTGAATCAGTTTGCCTTCAGTCAGACCCATCCGGGTCAGACGGTCGTTAAAGATGCTTCGGTCAAACTTTCCGGCCGCGTCATGGAAAGCGGGGATCGCGAAAATATCCTGCCGAACCAGATCGTCGGGCACCATCATGCCTGCGCGCTCGGCCGCAAGCTGGATCTCGTTCTGCATCACGAGATTTTGAAGCGTCTGTCGGGCGATCTGCTCCACTTCGCTCTTGGGTAGCTTGGAGGGATCGGCAAGTCCGATCTGCTTGGCGACGGCGGGAAGCTGGGCTGAAAGTGCTCGGCTGAAATCGTCCGGAGTGATGCTGCGATCATAGATGCGCACGATTTCGTTGGACCCTGTCGCGCCCAGATTGGAGTAAACATCTCCCACGCCCCAGCCGATAAAGGCCAGAAAGATCAGAAGAGCGGCGGCACGGCCAATCCAGGAGTCAACAAACAGGTGGCGGAGCGAGATAATCATGGGGTCAGGGCAGATCCGGATAACGGGATGGTGCGGACACGGTAGGACCGCTAAACTTGCCGCACCATAATGTCGTGAGAACGGCTTGACCAGAAGCAGACCGGAACGGAAAGCATCCTTTTAGCCCCCGTCCGGTCCTTAAGCCCCGATTGAGCGGTTATCCCGCTACTATCGCCACGAAGGAGGAAGAGTGATCCCATCCCCAAGACTTGTCGTTGGTAACTGGAAGATGCACGGGCTGCGTGAGCAGTCCACCCGTCTGGCCCGTGCCGTCGCCGAGGGCGCAGAGGCCCTTCCTGATGATGTGCGGCTCGTCCTTTGCCCGCCCTTCACCCAGCTTGCGAGCGTTCACGGCATCATCAATGCCGCAGGCCCAAATACGCTACTGCACCTTGGCGCGCAGGACTGCCATACGACTTCGTCCGGTCCACATACCGGCGATATCTCGGCGGATATGCTGTCCGATCTGGGGGTACAGTATGTCATCCTCGGTCATTCCGAGCGTCGTCAGGCCCATGGCGAAACCGATGCGCTGATCCGCCGGAAGGTCGAGGCGGCCGAGGCTGCCGGGCTTATTCCCATCGTCTGTATCGGCGAGACGATGGAGGAGCGCCTCGAAGGGCGGACGACCACCGTTCTGGCAACGCAGGTCGAAGGGTCGCTGACGGACAATTTCAATGGTGTACTGGCCTATGAACCCGTCTGGGCCATCGGCAGTGGCTCCGTTCCGCCGATTGAGGAGCTTGAACGGACCCTCTCTTTGCTTCACGGACTGTTGCAGTCGCGTCTCAAGATGGATGACATTCGTGTCCCGATCCTGTATGGCGGCTCCGTAACACCGGCTCAGGCGCCGACCATTTTTTCCATCGGGTCGCTCGGAGGGGTGCTGGTGGGCAGTGCCAGTCTGGAAGCGAAGAGCTTTCTGCGCATTGCCGAATCAGCCTCTCTCCGCCTGTCTGCCCAACCATTGTCCGGACCCTATCGTTCATGACCACTCTTCTGCTTGCTCTCAACCTGCTGGTCACACTGGCGCTGATCGGGGTGATCCTCATCCAGCGCAGCGAAGGCGGCGGCCTCGGTATCGGCAGTGGCCAGGGGATGGGCTCGTTCATGAGTGGCCGCGGAACGGCAACGCTGCTCACGCGGGCCACGTCCGTCCTCGCCGGAATTTTCATGCTGTTGTGCCTGGTGCTGGCCGTCATGAACCGTGGTGCCTCCTCCGGCGTTGGCTCCCGCGACATTCTGGCCCAGCCACCCGCTGCTCAGACGACACCCGCGACCACAACCCCGGCAGCTCCCGCCGCTCCGGCGTCCACGCCTGCTCACTAATCGGGCCTGAAGATCCCCGTTCAGATTTTTTAACGGGGATCTTTCACACAGACGCGTCTCTTCGCTTCCCCTGCCCCATGTCGGCAGTGTATGAAGACCGCCCATGACGCGTTTCGTATTCATCACCGGCGGTGTGGTATCTTCTCTCGGCAAGGGCATCGCTTCTGCGGCCCTCGCTGCTCTCCTCCAGGCGCGCGGATACAAGGTCCGCATGCGCAAACTGGACCCCTATCTCAACGTGGATCCGGGCACCATGAGCCCGTACCAGCACGGCGAGGTGTTCATTACCGATGACGGGGCGGAAACCGACCTCGATCTCGGTCATTATGAACGCTTTACGGGCGTTCATGCCTCTCGGGCTGACAATACCACGACGGGCCGGATCTATTCGGATGTGATTGCGCGCGAACGTCGCGGCGACTATCTGGGCGGGACCGTGCAGGTCATTCCGCATATCACGGACGCGATCAAGGACGTGGTGGTCACGGGCACGGACGATTACGATTTCGTGCTGGTGGAGATCGGCGGCACGGTCGGCGATATCGAGAGTCTGCCCTTCCTTGAAGCCATCCGTCAGCTCCGCAATGATCTGGGCCACGCCCAGACCATGTGTGTGCATCTGACGCTTCTGCCCTACATTCCGGCAGCGGGCGAACTCAAGACCAAGCCGACGCAGCATTCCGTCAAGGAACTGCAGAATGTCGGTATCCAGCCGCAGATGCTCCTGTGCCGCTCGGACCGTCCCATTCCGGACAACGAGCGTCGCAAGATCGCCAATTTCTGTAACGTCCGCCCGGAAGCCGTCATTGCGGCGCTGGATGTGGACACGATCTATGCTTGCCCCATTTCCTACCACAATGAAGGAATGGATCAGGAAGTCCTGCGCTATTTCGGCCTGCCCTATGACAGCAAGCCCGACCTCTCGCGTTGGGAAAAGATCGTCCATGCGATTCGCGAACCCGAAGCCGAAGTCCGCGTGGCTGTTGTCGGTAAGTACACAGCTCTGCTCGATAGCTATAAATCGCTCGCTGAAGCCTTGCTGCATGGTGGCATCGCCAATCATGTGAAGGTCAATCTGGACTGGATCGAATCGGAAGAGTTCGAAAAGAACGGCAATATCGCCGAGCGCCTGAAAGACGCAGATGCGATCCTCGTTCCCGGCGGCTTTGGTGAACGCGGTGCCGAGGGCAAGATCCAGGCTGTCCGTTATGCCCGCGAGAACAACATTCCGTTCCTCGGGATCTGCTTTGGCATGCAGATGGCTGTGGTCGAATGCGCCCGCTCACTTGCGGGTCTCCCCAAAGCGTCCTCTACTGAATTCGGTCCGACGGACGAACCGGTGGTCGGTCTGATGACGGAATGGGCGCGTGGGGGCGAGCTGCTCCGCCGTCGTGAAGGCGGCGATCTGGGCGGCACGATGCGTCTTGGCGCCTATCCGGCAAAGCTGGTTCCGGGTTCCCGTGTGGCCGAGATTTATGGCCGTACGGAAATTCGCGAACGCCATCGTCATCGCTGGGAAGTCAACGCGCATTACAAGGATCGTCTGGAAAAGACAGGTCTGCGGTTCTCTGGCCTTTCCCCGGACGGCGTGCTGCCCGAAGTGGTCGAATACCCGGATCACGCATGGTTCGTGGCCGTGCAGTACCATCCGGAACTGCTCTCCAAGCCTTTCGATCCGCATCCGTTGTTTGCAGGCTTTATTGGTGCCGCCATCAAGGAGGCTCACAGCAAGTGAGCTTCCGGATTGGAGACCTTACGGTCGGTCAGGATCAGCCCTTCACGCTTATCGCTGGCCCCTGCCAGATCGAATCCCGCGAGCATGCAACGGAGATGGCTGATGCCATCTCCGCCATCTGCCGCGAACTCGGAATCGGGCTGATCTATAAAAGCAGCTTCGACAAAGCCAATCGGAGTTCGGTCAACGCTGCGCGTGGTGTGGGCATGGATGCCGGTCTGGAGATCCTTGCCAGCATCCGTGAACGATTCGGTGTTCCTGTCCTGACGGATGTGCATACTGCAGAGCAGTGCGCACCTGCCGCTCAGGCCGTGGATGTTTTACAGATCCCGGCATTCCTGTGCCGTCAGACGGACCTGCTGCTGGCGGCGGGCGAAACTGGGCGGGCCATCAACATCAAGAAGGGCCAGTTCCTCGCACCGTGGGACATGGCGAACGTCGCGGCCAAGATTGCCTCGACCGGCAATAAGCGCATCATGCTCTGCGATCGTGGCACGAGCTTTGGCTACAACACGCTTGTTAGCGATATGCGCGGTCTGCCGATCATGGCGCAGACGGGCTATCCCGTCGTGTTCGATGCGACGCATTCCGTGCAGCAGCCGGGTGGCCTTGGGGCATCAACGGGGGGGCAGCGTGAATTCGTGGAACCCCTCGCCCGTGCGGCGCTCTCGATCGGTGTGGCGGCTGTTTTCATAGAAACACATCAGGACCCGGACCATGCTCCAAGCGATGGCCCGACCATGGTGCCGCTTCATGAAATGCGCAGCCTCCTGACGCGTCTGCAAGCCTTTGATTCTCTGGCGAAATCCTTTCCGGCCTAACTCCCCGACGGAGCCAGAGCAGCCAGAAACAGGCTCAGTACCGCAATAGCCGTCAGTCCGGCTCTCAGTGGCAGATAGCCTGGGGGAAGCGCACCTTTCCTCCAGGCTTCCCGTTCCACCAGAAACGTCCCGACAAAACCGATGATTTCCAGCCCGAACCCGGCCCGGACATGACCGAGAACGCCGATGCAGAGGGCAAGCCATGCCCAGAGCGCAGGGCAGACACCCAGCACGAGGCGCTGCCGGTCCTGCTGTGAGGTGCCACCGACCGTAATGATGTCCGGTCGCTCCATGGCCAGCCCCCAGTGTACGGCCCCCAGAAATGACAGGATGCAGGCACCATACGCCAGCAGAATGATCTTCAGATGCGGCAGCGGCGTAAACAGTCCAGCAAGGAAGATCCACCCTCCAAGCGTCATGAAAGGGATCAGTCCGGCAATGCCAAGCACGAAAATGGGAAAAGGAAGGCGCATGTCGTCGTTGACCTCACGGCGTGATTTTGAGACTTGAAATAGCTGTTCCATTCAGAACGGTCACGAGCCAACCCGGTTCACGCATCCCAGGAGAGCTTCCATTGAGCGCCATCGTTGATATCATCGCCCGCGAAATCCTGGACAGCCGCGGCAATCCCACTGTCGAGGTCGAAGTCGAGCTGTCCTCCGGTGCCCGCGGCCGTGCAGCCGTCCCGTCCGGCGCTTCCACAGGCGCGCATGAAGCCGTGGAACTGCGCGATGGTGACAAGTCCCGCTATGGCGGCAAAGGCGTCCTGAAGGCCTGTAGTCACGTCGAGAACGACATCCTTGAAGTGCTTCAGGGGGCCGAATCCGAAGATCAGATCGCTATCGACAATGCGATGATCGATCTGGACGGAACGTCCAACAAATCCCGTCTGGGTGCCAACGCCATTCTCGGCGTCTCGCTTGCCGTTGCCAAGGCGACCGCCGAGGAACTGGAACTGCCGCTGTACCGCTATGTCGGTGGCGCCTATTCCCACCTTCTTCCCGTGCCGATGATGAACATCGTCAATGGTGGCGAGCATGCCGATAATCCGATCGACATTCAGGAATTCATGATCCAGCCGGTCGGCGCGCCGACGATTGCGGATGCCATCCGTATGGGCTCCGAAATTTTCGCACGCTTGAAGAAAGGTCTGTCCGAAGCTGGTTATAACACTAATGTCGGCGATGAGGGCGGCTTTGCGCCGAACCTGAAGTCTGCTGACGAAGCTCTTGGTTTCATTGCAAAATCTGTTGAAGCCGCTGGCTACAGACTTGGTGAAGACGTAACCTTCGCGCTCGACTGCGCCGCCACCGAATTCTATGCTGACGGACGCTACAATCTGAAGGGTGAAGGCAAGGAATTTGATGCGTCGGGCATGATTTCCTACCTTGAAGATCTGGCCAACCGCTATCCGATCGTCTCCATCGAAGACGGTCTGGCGGAAGATGACTGGGAAGGCTGGACCGAACTGACGACTCGCCTGGGCAAGAAGCTCCAGCTGGTCGGAGACGATCTGTTCGTCACCAATCCCGAGCGTCTGCGTCGCGGCATCAAGGCCGGAACCGGTAACGCACTGCTGGTAAAGGTCAACCAGATCGGCACGCTGACCGAGACGCTGGAAGCCGTCGAAACCGCTCACAAGGCCGGTTACGCCTGCGTCATGAGCCACCGTTCGGGCGAGACGGAAGACTCCGTCATTGCTGATCTCGCGGTCGCCACGAACTGCGGCCAGATCAAGACGGGTTCCCTCTCCCGCTCTGACCGTACGGCCAAGTACAACCAGCTTATTCGCATTGAGCAGCAGCTCGGCAGTGCGGCCCGTTATGCCGGTCGCAACATTCTCAGAAACTCCTGAGACTGAGCCAGGCCTCATTCCTCCCCGGAATGAGGCCTTTTTTGTGCCTGAATATGATTGATATCCGTATCATTCATTGTCTGGTCACAAATGACTGATATAGACTGATACAGTCTCTCAGAACGGAGTTTTCACGACGTGACACTGATCCGACTTATCAAGCGTGGTGTCCGCGCCGTAGCTCCTCCGGCTTTTTTCCTGTCGCTTACCGCCTATTTCGGCTGGAACGCGCTGCATGGAGCGCACGGGATTCATGCCTATCAGGAGCAGACCCAGCTTCAAAAGGATGCGCTTCAGGCCCGGCAGGACGCTGATGACGAGCAGAATGTCTGGCGTCGCCGTGTCGTTGCCCTCAAGGAGAAAGCGCTGGACGCTGATATGCTGGATGAGCGTGCCCGTGCCACGATGAACCTGACGCGCAGCGGCGATCTGGTTGTTCCTTACGGACCGCATGACAAGCTGTTCTGAACGGCAGTTAAAACGAACAGCTCTCAGAGCATAAAAAAGCGGCCCGAAGGCCGCTTTTTTTATAAAGACTGCTGGAGCAGCCTTACTTGATCTTGGCTTCGCGAAACACGACGTGCTTGCGTGCGACCGGATCGTACTTGCGTACTTCCATCTTTCCCGTAGCGGAACGGGCATTCTTCTTCGTGACGTAGAAGTAGCCGGTTTCAGCTGACGAAACGAGCCGGATCTGAATAACGTTGCTCTTTCCCATGATACCCTCGGGCTTTCGCCATAACTTATGCCGCTCGAAGGTGTCGATGCAGCATGTTGATCTCTAGATTTGGCGCACCATGCTGATTTGTGGCCCGTAGGTCAAGACCTTTGCGCACGATTTAGCGGTTTTCCTGTGGTTTCAAGGAGTTTGAAGCTTAAAAATTCTTGCTGGATAACTCTGTCGGTGCGTCTCTTTGCTTGAAGGGCAACAGGTGGGAACCTATAAGGAACAAATGCAGGATGCCCGTCATTCTGTGTCCTGTTCTGACCTGCCTCCGCCGAGGCGCATGGGAGCGCCTGTATGCTGACCCGTAAGCAGCACCAGCTTTTGCTGTATATCGACGACCATCTCCGCCGCACGGGATATTCGCCCTCTTTCGATGAGATGAAAGATGCCCTCGAACTGCGTTCCAAATCGGGCATTCATCGCCTGATTTCCGCTTTGGAAGAACGTGGCTTTCTGCGTCGGCACCATCACCGTGCACGGGCGCTCGAAGTGCTGCGTCTGCCCCATATGGGTACGGAAGCTCCTGTTGCCGCTCTGGCTCCGGAAACCGGTTTTGTCCCGGCTGTTCTGAGCCAGGGCGAGACGGGCCTTGATGGAGCCTTCTCCGAAGCCAGTGTCGCCAATGATCGTCAAACCGTCAGCATTCCTCTTTATGGTCGTATCGCAGCGGGTCTGCCGATTGAAGCCATGCAGGACGACAGCGACAGGATCGAAGTTCCCATTTCGCTTCTGGGCACCGGAGAGCATTACGCTCTCACGGTGGCTGGCGATTCGATGATCGAGGCTGGAATTCTGGATGGAGACATCGCCATTATCCGGCGACGTGAGACGGCCGAAAATGGACAGATTATCGTTGCTCTCATTGATGGACAGGAAGTGACGCTCAAGAAGCTGCGCCGTCGTGGATCAATGATCGCACTGGAAGCTGCGAACCGGGATTACGAAACGCGCATCTTCCCAGCAGAACGTGTGAACATTCAGGGACGGCTGATCGCCCTTTTTCGTCAGTATTAAAGAGGGGCGTCTGGAGTGATAGGATGCTGATGCGGTTACGGCCTATCAGCAAATCCTTATTTGGTTGGGGGTAAGGCCGCTCCATGAATGACCTTCACACTACCGTCCGGGCCGATAACTGTGCTGGTGCCATCTCCGTTAGGAATGATGATGGCCTTGCTGGGGCTTTTGTTCAGAAAGCGGGCCGCACTATCGGGAACTGACGAAGGAAGCGTCGGAATAAGATGGCTACGGTCGTGTGACACACCCTGATGCGTATCGGCACCCTCTCCGACTGACAGGCTTTGGCCCTGCATGAGTTGCGGGCCGGATGCGCCAAGGGCGCCCTTGCCAGCGATTCCGCCCATGAAGTTTTCGTCAAGTGCAGCACCGCCAAAGTACGTCGCCGGATCGCCGAGAGCGTGGCTGAACGTACTGTTAGGGTTTTCGACATCCTTGAGCGTCGGGAGCGGTTGCGGGGCCCCGGGCCAGATATTTCCGCTTTCAGGAAGAATTGGAGTTTCGGAGTATTTCTCACCGCGGGCGCGATGAATATTCTCGCTGTCACCATGAGGGCCGTTCGGATTATCGAGCGCCGTCCAGACCATCGTGTCGCGGATATACTTGCCCATGCCTGAACAGCCGCTCAGAGCGAGAGGTAGTGCCAGCAGAGCGGTCTTCCGCATTTCTTACTCCCACGAGGTCAATCCATGACCTTTAGCGGTCCTTGTAACGGAGCGCCAGATGAAGACAGTCGAAGAACGCTACAATTCTTTCGCCTTATGACCTCAGAAGCCGATTTTGGATGATTTACGGGATTGTCCCGCCATGATGCGGGCTAACCCTGCGGTCAGATATCCCCATCCGCTGATGACGGTCGGAATGACCGAGAACCAAAGGAGGATTCCGCCAATCAGCGTTGCCGGCAGAAAGGAAAGCCCCAGCATTCCTGCGGCCCCATCGCCACCGATGAGAAAACCGATTGCCACCATCTGGATGCCGGTCTTCCATTTCGCCAACCGGGTCGATGGAAGGGTTTCCCGCTGGGACGCCATATATTCCCGCAGGCCGCTGACCAGAATTTCTCGGATCATGATGATGATCGCTGCATAGAGCGAGTAGACAGGCAGTTGCGTTAGCCCTGCTAGAGCCAGCAGAAGTGATCCGACCAGAAGCTTGTCTGCGATTGGGTCCATCATCCGGCCCAGCTCGGACAGCTGCTGCCAGCGACGGGCCAGTGCTCCGTCCAGATAGTCCGTGATGCATGCGGCCGTATAGAACACGCAGGCGATCACATTCGCGGTCGGTGAATGCACGGAGAGCAGCACGACCAGTACGGGAATGGACGCGATACGCAGCAGTGTCAGAATGTTTGGCAGATCTGTCAGCATCACGTTCAGTCTAGAACAGTTTCCCTCATACCGGTATGCGCCAATGTGTCCGCGAAAGATGTATTTTTCGTGTAAATCGTCGAACGGGTCTCAGGGGCTGCGATGATCGGTTGAGGCTTTCTGGACCCATTCAGGATGGAAATGCCCATATATGGCAGTTGCCGTGCTCGAACTGATGCCGGGCGCGCTTTCCAGCTCCTCAAGACTCGCCTGTCTGACTGATTTTGCCGAGCCAAAATGATTGAGAAGAGCTTTTTTTCGGGCGGCGCCGATTCCCGGCACATTATCCAGTTCGGAGCTGCGTAAGCCTTTCGAGCGTCCTGCCCGGTGGGTGGTGATCGCGAATCTATGCGCCTCGTCACGCAGTCTTTGCAGATAATAGAGAACCGGGTCTCTTGGAGGGAGCTGGAAGGGCGGTTTTGTCTCTGTGAAGAACCATTCCCGTCCGGCATCCCGGTCCGGCCCTTTGGCGATGGCCACGATCGGAATTCCGGTAACGCCGATATCGGCCAATACCTTCCGCACGGCATTGAACTGTCCAAGGCCGCCGTCGATGAGAAGCAGATCCGGCCAGTCCTCCGGCCGCTCTCCGTTTTCCGGTCGTTTCCCGAACCGGCGTTCCATGACTTCACGCATCATGCCGAAATCATCTCCCGGTGCGACCGGCCCCTTGATCCCGTATTTGCGGTAAGCGCGTTTGTTGAAACCTTCAGGACCGCCGACGACCATTACACCATAAGGCGCCTGCCCCATGATGTGGGAATTGTCGTAAGTCTCAATGCGCTGTGGCGTTTCCGGAAGACCAAAGACCTCCGCAACCCCTTCGAGGAGTTTGCGCTGTCCGGTATTCTCGGCCAGCTTGCGTTCCAGCGCCTCCCGGGCGTTCAGAGCCGCGTGTTCGACGACGTCTTTTTTCTCCCCCCGTTGTGGCCTGAGGATTTCGACCTTCTGTCCGCGCCGGATGCTGAGTGCTTCTTCGACCAGATTCAATTCGGGAATCTCGCAGTTCACCAGAATTGTGGGCGGGGGCGGTTTGTTGTCGTAGAACTGGATCATGAATGCCGACAGCACATCCGCTGCGGTCTCTTCCTCTGCATGAGCCGGATAGAACGCCCGGTTGCCGTTATTGCGACTGCCACGGATGAAGAATACCTGAATGCAGCTCTGACCGGCTTCCTGCCAGATCGTCATGATATCGGCGTCATTGATCGACGCCGGGTTAACAGTGCTGGAGCCCTGAATGCTGGCGAAGCCTCGGATCCTGTCCCGGATCGACGCGGCCCGCTCGTAATCCATGTCCTGCGAGGCCTGCTCCATCTCGGCAGCCAGGCGCTGTTGCAGGTCCGTGCTGTGTCCCGAAAGGAACTGCCGGGCCTCGTCAACCAGCTTCGCGTAGTCAGGCCCGGAAATGCGATCCACACAGGGCGCTGAGCAACGCTTGATCTGGTACAGCAGGCAGGGCCGCGTTCTGCTGTTCAGCACGGCATCCGAACAGGAACGGAGCAGAAAGCTGCGTTGCACCAGATTGAGCGTCTGGTTGACGGCCCAGGCATTGGCAAACGGGCCCCAGTAGGTCGCGCCTTTTACGGGTTTGCCGCGCTGCTTGGTGATTTGCGGAAACTCGTGGCTTTCAGTCAGCATCAACCACGGATAGCTCTTGTCGTCACGCAGCAGGATGTTGAAGCGCGGCTTCATGCGCTTGATGTAATTTGCTTCCAGAAGCAGTGCATCTGCTTCTGTTTTCGTGATGACGATTTCGATTGAAACCGTCATCGACACCATGCGCCTCAGCCGCTCCGGGAGCTGGTTGATGCGGGTGTAGGATGAGACGCGTTTTTTCAGGCTCAGCGCCTTGCCGACATACAGCACCTCCCCTTTCGCACTCAGCATGCGATACACGCCAGGGCTGTATGGTATGGTCTTTAGGGCCTCGCGGATCGCCTCCACACCTTGTCTTTTTTCCGAAGAAACAGTGGGTTCGTCATGGTCGTCAGGCCGGTCGGAGTTCTGGGGAGGAAGGTCGGTCATCGGGCTTCTTCAGTCATCCACTGAACCTGTGGAAAAGTCTGTGGGCTGGTCTGTGACAGAATCATGAAAGCCACGGTTTGCCAGACCTGCCTTCAGATTGCCTAATTTTTAATCATATTTTGTAAGTTGTTGAAAACAGTCACTTCTTACTTTCTTCCTCCCTTCCAAGAAGCATTTTTGGAAGGGAGGAAAGGATCGACAGGAGGCTTGCGAGGGCCTCAACAGATCATGGTGGACGAAGCGGTGCCTGTTTTGCCCGCCATGATCATGTTCTGTTCTTTTTCGGTCTATCGAAGCGGGTTTTCAATGCTGGGTTCAGGGTGCCGTTGTTGCTTTTTCAGCAGTCTCCAGAAGGCGCAGCATGTTGCCACCCCAGATGGCAGAAATGTCCGCATCACTGAACCCGGCCGCCTGAAGGGCATGCGTCACATTCGCGGTTTCGGTTGCATCTTTCCAACCCGGAATGCCGCCGCCGCCATCGAAGTCCGAGGAGATGCCCACATGTTCGACACCGATCCGGTTCGCAATATACGAAACGTGGCGCACCAGATCTTCGAGCGTCCCGCCGCCACCTTTCTTCAGGAATGACCCCATCGCCGTCACCTGAATCAAGCCGCCCGTTTCTTTCAGGCGATCAAGCTGCTCATCGTCCAGATTGCGCGGGTGATCGCACAGGGCGCGGGCACAGGAGTGGCTTGCGAAAATCGGTGTGGCGGAGACTTCACTGGCCTGCATCATGGTCGATTTTGCGGCATGGGAGACGTCCACCAGAACGCCGGAGCGGTTCATGTGTGCGATTGCCTCACGCCCGAGATCTGACAGCCCGTCGTGAAGTGTTTCGCTGTCCGCCAGATCCTTGCGCGGAATGGCCGCATCCGCGAGCGCATTGTGCCCGTTATGGGTCAGCGTCATGTAGCGCACACCATAGCGACGGGCGAGTTCCGCGATACGCTCTGGCTGACCGCCCAGCCCATGGCCGTTTTCGATCGCCGGAATGACGGCAAGGTCGCCTGCTGTATGGGCCGCACGGAGATCCGCCGCCGTCCGACAGACGCGTGCGCTGTGATCGCCCTGACGTCCTTCGATCCCGGAAATGACATCCAGCATGCCCTGAACCCGCTCCCAGGCTTCGGCATGTCCCGCCTCATCACGCGAACCCTGCGGAATATAGGCTGCAAGGCATACGGCTTTCAGGCCACCTTTGCGTGTCTTGGGGACATTTACCTGCCTCGGCGTATCTTCCGCCCAGGCATCCTGCCGGTCCGGCCAGGGAATATCGATATGGGAATCAAGCGTCAGGAGCGTGTTGTGCAGATCAGTCATGGTTCGTTCTAGATCGGACGGGAAAGCTTTGTGTGCAAGAGGGTGCTTGTCAAAACGCCTGATCCGGTCGATCCAGTCGTCATGCGTCTCATCACCTGGAACATCAATTCCCTTCGACTCAGACTGCCTCTGCTGAAGCAGATCGTCGAACAGGAAGCCCCGGACATCGTCTGTCTACAGGAAACGAAAGTCCCGGATCCGCTCTTTCCCGCTCAGGCTCTGGCTGAAATGGGGCTGCCCCATCAGGTCTATAAGGGCATGAAGGGCTATAATGGTGTGGCGATCCTGTCGCGACATCCGCTGCAAAGCGTGGCGGGTACGCCCGACTGGTGCACGCGCTCGGACTGCCGACATGTGGCAGCCAGCATTGCGACGCCGGCCGGTCCGATCCTGCTGCATGATTTTTATGTGCCGGCAGGTGGCGATATTCCCGACCCGGTGGAAAATGAAAAATTCGCCCACAAACTCGCTTTTGTGGATGAAGCCACGGGTTGGTTCAGCAATACGCCTCCTGCCCGCAGCATTCTGGTCGGCGATCTCAATATCGCGCCGCTGGAGCATGACGTCTGGAGCCACAAACAGCTCCTGAAAATCGTTAGCCACACACCGCCCGAAATCGAACGTCTGAAAGCGTGGATGGCGACAGGATTTCAGGATGCCATGCGAAAGATCACACCGGAGCCGGAAAAGCTCTACACATGGTGGTCATACCGCAACAAGGACTGGAAAAAATCCAACCGCGGACGGCGGCTGGATCATGTCTGGATGACGCCCGATCTTATGCCGGGCCTGCGGGATATCAGGGTCTTACAGGACGTACGGGACTGGGAAAGCCCCTCCGATCACGTCCCGGTCGTGCTGGACTTCGATCCAGCCTGACCCCTCACCACGCCTGTCAGCCTTTAGGCTGACAGGCTGTCGGAGCCAATAACGCCACGTCCTTCAGGATCAAGACGGTATCCGCCGCCTTCTGTAATCAGAAGCGATGTGCGTGTCGGATCGGGCTCAATTTTCTGACGCAGGCGATAGATATGCGTCTCAAGCGTATGGGTGGTGACGGCGGCGTTATAACCCCAGACTTCGTTCAGAAGAACCTGACGCGCCACCGGACGCTGACCTGCACGGTAGAGATATTTCAGGATCGCTGCTTCCTTCTCCGTCAGACGGATCCGGCGGTTGCGAGCTGTTTCGACCAGCAGTTTTGCGGACGGGCGGAACGCATAAGGGCCGATTTCAAATACGGCGTCTTCGCTATTCTCGAAAATCCGCAACTGGGCACGCAGACGGGCCAGAAGCTCACCAATCCGGAAAGGCTTGGCAACGTAGTCGTTGGCCCCTGCATCAAGGCCGCGCACCACGTCGTGTTCGTCGTCGGAGCCTGTCAGGATGATGATTGGCATGCGGACGCCCGCGCGTCGCAGTTCGGCGCAGAAATCGCGCCCATCGCCATCGGGAAGGGTAATGTCCAGCAACATGGCGTCATACCGGGCACCAGGCTTGGCGAGGAATTCGCGTGCTGCGGCAACGGACGTCGCCTCAACCGCTTCCAGTTCGCCGCCGTGCTGAAGCTGCTCCGCCAGAAGACGACGGAGCGTATCATCATCGTCAACAACCAGGATGGGGCGTGGACCTGCCATAATAACCTGTCTCGTTCTCTCGCGACGGAAGAAACGTCACATCCGCAAAAATTCGGTGTTCGTAACTTGCACATCCGGACTTACCATTCCCGGTAAACGGGAAGAAAGCAGCATGCTTTCGCATCAGACTATGGCAAGTACAGCTGAAAAAGGAAACAGCATTGTGGCTAAAGCTATTTTGAGAGCCGCTGGAGACCGCGCTTTTCTTCACTTTAAGGGAAAAATCATTCCGGTTTTGATCGGACAACGCGGCCTGTCTCTTGACAAAAGAGAAGGAGACCTTCGTACTCCCGTCGGGGAACTGCCACTCCGGCGCGTTCTCTACCGTGCAGACCGTATATCGCGTCCGGCCTGTACAGCAGCGCTCCCCATCGAGCCTATCGCCCCTAATGATGGCTGGTGCGACGATCCCGCTCATTCTGATTACAATCGCGCCGTAACGCTTCCTCACCCGGCCTCATGCGAAAACCTGTGGCGTGACGATCATGTTTACGATCTTTGCATCGTTCTGGGGTGGAATGATGCGCCAGCCAAGTCGGGATGCGGATCGGCGATTTTCCTGCACCTACCGCCTGCCAGTGGATACACGGAGGGCTGTATTGCCGTTGAGGAAAAGGACCTCCGTGCGCTTCTTGAAGCCGGTTTATCGCATATTACAGTCGAAGAGCCGTCTTGAGGGCCCTATCGAAATTATAGTCGTTAAACCTGTTTCGCGTCATTACGGCATTTGGCTTCGTAATCCAGAACGAGGGCATGCACAGCACCATGCCCCCATTTCCGGGTCTCGCAGAAGCGTTTGTAATGCTGCTGCGCGAAATATCGTATCTTTCGAAGGGGCGAGCTTCTTTTCCATAGTCCGGAAATTTCGGGATAAGCTGCAACGAATGCCGGGTATGGAGCATAATCACCTGCCTGCCACGGCTGAAAGATTCCGTCCCATGGCTTTGGCTGGGACATATAGTGGACAATTTTTGGCTGAACCGCGCTCTCAAGTCTGGCATTGTACAGAAAGACGGGAAAATTCCACGATAGCGACATTGGCAATACACGCTCAATGCCGACAATATTAAGAATATCTTGATCCGGAAATCTGGACATTGTGTTCTGAGACCGAATAATTGTCCGCGCCTTCTCCGCAATAACAGCCCAGGCTGAGCGATTGAAGTAGAGCACTCCTGTATTGAAATATTGCCTGGATCGCTCAGGATTGAGGCCGATTTCCTGAAAATGCTTCCGGACTGACTCTCCTTCTTTTGACTGATCTTCAAGCAGGAAAACCATAGGATCGGCTGAAGCGAAAAAGCGTCCTTCAGGCGGTACGCGGGCCAGAAATTCGTTCAGCGACGATTTGATCTGCGTGTCGCCATCGATATAAAGGATATTTCTATAATTTTCAGGTAAAATTTCATCTAGATACAGTCTTCCAAGCATAGCTGGCGCGCCATCTATGTCTTTTCCGGATCTTGAGAAGAGAATGATATTATTTTTATTGCATATTGATTGAGCAACGGAAATTGTCTCTGCATCGACGTCAAAACAGACAATAATAATGTCTGCAATGTGTGATGCCGCATGGGCGCGCGCCTGAAGTGCACTGACGAGAGTCGGAAAAAGATATGATCGATCAGTGCAGTAACAAACGCAAGTCTGTACGTCCATGCGAGTTCTCCGTTTTCTGTATGATGGCGGCGCCATGCGGGCAAGGGAAGAGGAAATTCTATTGTAAAAAATCAGACGTCATTTTTGAGATGTATCTTCATATTTATTCGACATCCGGTGGAACCATGGAGATCATGTAATCTGCTGGTTGGGGTACGGCTTTGTCATTGTCTTCAGCTGAACGGATCAGGATGCCTCCGTCACGGCGCACGACGAGAATATCAAGCCTATTTTCGTCATTTCCGAACATTGAGGCGCTCTCTTCGGTGGCTTCTGTGGCGCTGAAACGCCAGCCTTGATCGAATAGCGTATCGAACAGCGTATAATTCCACGCCGGTTCGCCCAGAACCTTGCCGCGCGCATCGCGTGACAGACCGTGATAGAAGTCGAGCCGCGCCACACCTGGGCTGATCTGGTAGACGCGCTGCCGTCCCATGGTCGGGGCCAGATGCCCGCAGACCATGCCGTTATAAATGCCGTCAGCCGTTGTTGCGATCAGATAGTCGGCAGGGCGCTCCTCGAGGGATTCCTGTCCGTGTTGTGACAGGAGTTCTGCGCGCAGTACTGGAATATCCTGCCGGGTGGCGGGCAGAAGTGCGCTGGAGCGGTTATCGACCAGCAAAACTGGCACCCCTGCCTTGCGCAGACAGGACGCAAAGTTGATGGACCATCCGCTTGATCCCAGAATTGCGATTGCCGGATCATTGGAGAGTGTGAGTTTGAGGCGCCGCGCAATCGGGCCAAGTGAAAAACCGTGTAGGATCATCGTAACGGCAATCACGGCGAATACAGCGGGCATGATCAGATCGGCAGAATGATAGCCCGCTTCCTTCAGGCTGACACCTGCCTCACCCGCCACAGCAGCTGCGACAATACCGCGTGGCGCAATCCAGCCGACAAACAGCTTTTCCTTCCAGGGCATGCTTGTCCCCAGAGTCGAAAGGAAAATACCCAACGGACGCACGACAAATAAAACCACTACCGTCAGTGCGAAAATCGGAATCGAGAGCTGCGCCAGAACATTCCGCTGCAGATCGGCTGTTAGCATGATGAACAGCACCGATACGACCAGAACCACCAGTGACTCCTTCATACGCCGGAGCTCTGTCACACCCGGAATATGAAGATTGGCCAGCGCCATGCCGAAGATCGTGACCGCCATCAGCCCTGCGCCACCCATTTCCAGATTGCACAGCGAGAAGATCACCAATGCCATCGAGATCAACATGGGCGTTTTGAGAATTTCCGGCATCAAGTCGCGTGTGAACAGATACCGGATCAGATAGGCTGGCAGGATGCCTGCAGAGAGCGCGACGGCAATCGCGCCCAGCAGATCAGGCAGTGTGTGGGTGAAGAAGACGCCTGCATGAACGTCCGCATGCAGCAGCATGAGCTGAAGCACGACTGCGGCCAGAATGGCGCCTAGCGGATCGTTGACAATGGCTTCCCACCGCAGGAACGCCGCCACACGCGGTTGCAGTTTGGCACTTCGCAGAAGCGGCAACACGACTGTCGGGCCCGTCACCACGACGATTGCCCCAAACAGCATGGAGGTGCCCCATTCCAGATGGGCCACGTAATGTGCTGCCAGGGATCCGAGAACCCAGTTAATGGGCAGTGCGAGCATCGTCAGGCGTGCGACACCCTCCCCGGCTTCGCGTAACTGGCGGAAATCGAGCGCCATGCCGCCTTCGAACACGACAAGCGCCACAAGCAGTGACACCAATGGTCGGAACATCCATCCCATCGTTTCGGAGGGATGAAGAATACCCAACCCCGGCCCGAAAATCAGACCCAGCGAGAAGAGAAGGACAATGGCCGGAAGCCGAAAGCGCCAGGCGACCCACTGGGCCAGCATTCCTGCGCCAAACGTCGAGGCAATGCCGATAAGAATGTCATACTGCATGGATATTCGGCACGGGCTCCGCATGATGGATACGAAGCGGTATCATACCTCAAATGCCGTCGCGCACCTAAAACATGGAAGAAAGCCCTGTTATGCCATCGTCTTCAGCTCAAACCGGAAGCGGTCTCCTGATTCGTCCCGCCCAGTCTCTGGATCGGGAAGGAATCTGGCGTCTGCTGTCTCCTGTATTGCGTAAAGGCGAAACTTACGCACTGCCCCGACACTGGGGACGGCAGCAGGCGCTGGCGTATTGGATGGCTGTCGAGCATCGCGTTTATGTCGCTCAGACCCACGATCATGAAATCGTGGGCACATTCTATCTTCAGGCCAACCAGAAAGGCGGCGGAAGTCACATCGCCAATGCGGGATTCGTTGCACGACCCGGTTTTGGTGCTGGGCGGGCAATGGCCGAGGAAGCACTTGCTGAAGCGACGAAACTCGGCTTTCGCGCCATGCAGTTCAATTTCGTTGTCAGCACCAATCTGCGCGCCGTAGAGCTGTGGAAATTACTGGGGTTTCGGGTGATCGGAACGCTGCCGGGCGCCTTCGATCACCCTTCGGAAGGATATGTGGACGCGCTTGTTATGTGGAAGGATCTTCTGCCACCGGGGCCGTAACGGCAACGTCTTCCTCTTGTGTCTTTGCTTCCGTCACGATGCGCTCGAGAACGCATGCGAAGAATCCATCCGTGCCATCCCGCAACGGCGTTAGCGAGAATTGCGCCTTGCTCCGCAACTCGGCAGGCAGAAGTTCGGACATCTGCTCTTTCGGCAGGCGTCTGAAGTCATCGCGACGCTTGAGGAAGGCGTCGATCTGCTGGCCGTTCTCACAGGCCAGAAGCGAGCATGTCGCATAGATCATACGTCCACCCGGCTTCACCAAAGATGCTGCACGATCAAGGATCTGCGCCTGTTTGATGACGAGTTCCTGAATGTCTTCGGGCGTCAGGCGCAGACGTGCATCCGGGTTGCGCCGCCATGTCCCGGTTCCCGAGCAAGGCGCATCGACAAGCACGCGATCAAAGCTGCCAGCCCGACGCTTCGCCCATTTGTCTCCGGACACCAACAGATGCCGTTCTACGTTATGAACACCTGCACGACGCAGCCGCTTGACCGCTCCGTCCAGACGTTTTTCATGCACGTCACAGGCAACGATATGCCCACGGTTTTCCATGGTCATCGCCAGTGCCAGCGTCTTGCCGCCTGCCCCGGCGCAATAATCCAGAACCCGGTGCTCACCACGTGCATCGGCGGCCGCGACCACAAGCTGGCTACCTTCATCCTGAATCTCAACCAGACCGTCTTTGAAAGCCTGCGTTGCCGTGACAGGCTGGCGCCCATCGAGACGCAGACCCCACGGAGACAGTTTCGTCATTTCTGCAGGAAGCGATTCGCGCCGAAGTTCGCGCGCGGCCTGCTCCCGACTGCCCTTGAGCAGGTTGACCCGAAGATCGAGCGTCGGCGTGCCCAGCATTGCTTCCATTTCGTCTGGCAGCCGGTTGCCGAACGTTTCCCGGAGCGCGCTGTCCAGCCAGTCCGGGTATTCAAGCCGCACGGCCAGCGGCTGCTTCTGGGTGGAAAGTTCTTTTCCTTCCAAACCCTTGAGTGCCACATCTTCACGAGACGTCAGAGGGTTCTGCGCGTAACGCTCCCCGGAGAAAAGCCGACGGACATTCTCCATCGTCTCTCCGCCAAGCAGGAGCGATGCCGCACAGATTAGCCGTGGAGAAATGTCGCCGGAAATATCCCTGAGATTCCATTGCAGCCGTCTCCAGCCACGCAGGACATCCCAGACGATCGTGGAAATGGCCCGACGGTCTCCGCCACCAATATAACGGCGTTCGCGGAAAAAAGCGTTGGCTGTGGCGTCGGCGGGACGGCGGGGCGCATTCTGGATCGCACAGAGCAGATCGATGGCGCCTGAAAGACGGGCTGCGGGGGTCATAGCGCCCCCGTAGCCCGTTTAGCCTCTCAATGCGAGAGACTTTGATGCAGGGACGTTCAGTCCCGGCGGTAGTTCGGGGCTTCGCGGGTGATCGTCACGTCATGGACATGGCTCTCACGCAGGCCTGCATTCGTGATGCGACGGAACATGGTGCGGACCTGAAGATCGGCGATGGTGGCCGATCCCGTGTAACCCATACCCGCCTTCAGACCACCGACGAGTTGGTGAATGACGGCGGACATGCCCCCTTTGTATGGAACCTGACCTTCAATACCTTCCGGGACCAGCTTGAGCGTATCCCGGACTTCAGCCTGGAAGTAACGATCTGCGGAGCCGCGGGCCATGGCGCCGAGCGATCCCATGCCGCGATAAGCCTTGTAGGAGCGGCCCTGATACAGAAATGTTTCGCCCGGGCTCTCGTCGGTACCCGCCAGAAGCGAGCCGACCATGACCACATCAGCGCCTGCACCCAAAGCCTTCACGATATCGCCTGATGTCCGAACGCCACCATCCGCGATAGCGGGGATGTCCAGTTCATGACAGGCTGCGGCTGTTTCCATAACGGCCGAGAACTGCGGCACACCCACACCGGCGACGACGCGCGTGGTGCAGATGGAGCCCGGTCCAATACCGATCTTCACGCAGTCGGCTCCGGCAGCGATCAGGGCACGGGCGGCCTGTGGGGTGGCGACGTTGCCGGCGATGACCTGCAATCCGCCATGACGGCTCTTGAGGGTTTCGACGGCACTCAGAACGCCGTGTGAATGGCCGTGGGCCGTATCTACTACGATGACATCCACACCAGCTTCAGCGAGTGCGGCGGCGCGCCGGAAGCCGTCTTCGCCCACACCGACAGCAGCGGCGCAACGCAGTCGCCCCTGCGAATCCTTAATGGCCAGCGGGTGTGCGATGGCCTTGTCCATGTCCTTGACAGTGATCAGGCCGATGCAGCGCTGTGCTTCGTCAACCACCAGCAGTTTTTCGATGCGGTGGCGGTGCAGAAGTGTGCGTGCTTCGTCCGGTGCCGCGCCGTTAAGGACCGTCACGAGGTTTTCATGCGTCATCAGGTCACGGACGCGGGTGTTTGGATCGGTCGTGAAGCGCATGTCGCGGTTGGTCAGGATACCGACCAGAACGCCACTGCCGTCTTCAATAACCGGAAGGCCAGAGACGCCGTGACGCGCCATGATGGCCTGAACTTCTGCCAGCGTCTGGTCGGGGCCGACCGTGACGGGATTGACGACCATGCCTGATTCGAAGCGCTTGACGCGACGGACCTGCTCGGCCTGCTCTTCAATCGAGAGGTTTTTATGAATGACGCCCATGCCGCCCTGCTGCGCCATGGCGATGGCCATGCCGTCTTCAGTCACGGTGTCCATTGCGGAAGACATCAGGGGGATGTTTAGCTCGATGGAGCGTGTCAGGCGTGTGCGCGTCGAAGTCTGGGCTGGAAGGACCGACGATTCTGCCGGTTCGACGAGAACATCGTCGAAAGCCAGCGCCTCGCGGATGCGCTCATTCAGATTTGTTGTGTGGGAAGATGAAGTCATGAGCCGCGTGCCCCCGTTACGTCATGCGTCGTGAAAGACGCGATGTGTGTGAACCGGAGGCCAAAAGGCCGACCGGCCGTTGGCGGGTCCTCATAGAGCACTTTGCCCCCTGAGGGGAAGTCTCTTTTTTGCGGTATTTTCTGAGGATTTTCTTGGCTGGGAGACCTGGATTCGAACCAGGGCTGACCGGGTCAGAGCCGGTAGTTCTACCGCTAAACTATCTCCCAAGCGGTGAGAGGGTGTTTATCAATCGACCCCGTAGGGCGCAAGAGCGATCAGGACATTTTTTTGAAAAAATACATATTTTTCTTGCGAGCAGGGTCCCCCGCGCCCCATGCTACATTTCCAAGGTCCCAGATCACGGGCAAGCGGGAGCCGAAACACATGATGAGGTACGGAACGGATCACAACCTGTCAGGCCCGATGCCTGTTCATGCGTCTGCAAGACGTACGGGTCCGTTCTTTGGCGCCATTGATCTTGGCACCAATAACTGCCGCCTCATGATTGCCGCGGGAACGCCGACTGGTTTTCGTGTCGTGGACAGTTTCAACCGCTCTGTCCGGCTTGGTGAGGGCCTGCGTGCCAGCGGGCGGCTTGCCGAAGAGTCCATGAAGCGGGCGCTTGATGCCCTGCGCGTCTGTGCGGAGCGTATGAGACAGTGGCCTCTGGTCCATGTTCGTGCGGTTGCGACAGAAGCCTGTCGTCAGGCTGCCAATGGCCGCGAGTTTCTGGCGCGTGTACAGCATGAGACTGGTCTGACGATCGACATTATCACGGCCCGTGAAGAAGCAGAGCTGGCTCTTGAGAGTTGCTCCCCGCTTTTCCGTCAGCCGGAACAGCTACCTGTTCGCGCCGATCGGGGCGTTCTGTTTGATATCGGTGGTGGGTCTACCGAAGTCGCATGGGTGCGGATTGACCCCGAACGGCAGACGCAGACACTCATTGGTACGACGAGCGTTCCTGTGGGCGTGATCACGCTGCAGGAAATGTTCGGTGAAGGTCATGGCCCTTCTTATGAGACGATGGTCAGCCATGTTCAGGAGTATCTGAACGGCTTTGAGAACGTACATCGTATCCGACGTGAGGTTACGCACGGAAAGACGCGTCTGATCGGGACGTCTGGAACCGTAACGACTCTGGCCGGAGTGGCTCTCTCCCTGCCCCGCTATAATCGTGCGGCGATTGATGGACTGACGCTTCCGGGGGCGAGCATGGTGGATGCCATTGGAAGTCTGCGGCGTCTCAACAATGAAGAACTGGCGGATCATCCCTGCGTGGGATCTGAGCGTATGAAGTTCGTCTTGCCGGGCTGCGCAATCTTCGAAGCCATCCATCGTTTATGGCCGGTCGAAGACGTCACGATTGCAGACCGGGGGTTGCGCGATGGGATGTTGCTGCGTATGGCCCGCGATCATGGTCAGCGTTCCGGCAAGGGGCGCCACACGACCAGTCGTCATGCCACGCCCCGTCCAAGGGGCCCATTCGGGACATATGCCACACTATGAAGTCGCCAAGATCCCGTTCCGGTTCCAGTAAGGATACGGGACCGAAGCGTATTCCGGGAAAGGCTCTGAAAAGTGCTTCCAATCCCGGTGAAAACGACGCAACACGTGATTCCGCAACGTCAAAAACGGCCCGCAACAAGACCGTTTCGCTCAAAACAGCGCGTGGACGCACGACGGCCCAGCAACGCTGGCTCAACCGTCAGCTCAACGATCCGTATGTCGCGGCGGCCCGCAAGCAGGGTTGGCGGTCTCGTGCGGCTTTCAAGCTGATTGAGATCGACGACCGCTTCAAGCTGATTGAAGAAGGAACCCGCATCATTGATCTGGGCGCTGCTCCGGGCGGCTGGACGCAGGTTGCGGTCAAGCGGGGCGCAAAGCATGTTGTCGGACTTGATCTGCTTCCGGTTGATCCTGTTGCCGGAGCAGAAATCATTGAAGGAGACTTCACGGATCCCGAGATGCCTGATCGGCTGAAAGAGATGCTGGGCGGTCCTGCTGATCTGGTCATGTCTGACATGGCGCCCAACACGACAGGGCACGCCGCAACCGATCATATGCGGATCATGGGTCTTGCTGAGGGCGCGTTGGATTTTGCGTTTCAGGTTCTGGCCGAAGGTGGCAGCTTTATCGCCAAGGTTTTTCAGGGCGGCTCGGAAAAAGACATGCTGGCGACGATGAAAACCGCATTTGCCAGCGTCAGGCATGTCAAACCTCCTGCGTCACGCAAGGAATCAAGCGAGCTTTACGTCGTTGCAACAGGGTTTCGGCCTGAACGCCTGACTAATCCTTCCTGACGGGCTGAAAATGAGGAGAAGAAAAGGGAGGTATTTGCCTCCCTTTTCTTACAGGAACACCATTCCGGAAAAGTAATAATTCTCAATGACTGTAAGTTTGCTTGTTATTCTCCTGTATCTCTGCCTGCTGCCCGTCATTTCGATTACGCTGGCCCGCCAGCCGCGTAAGGATCTTCCTCCTTGGGCGATCTGTCTATCCCTTGTCGCGACCGAAACATCCACCCTGACTATCGTCAGCGTTCCGGGGGTTGCCTACCTTAAAGGGTATGTTTTCGTTGGTTTGGCCGCGGGTTATCTCGTCGGGCGTATCGCGGTTGCGCTCTGGTTCCTGCCGTTGCACGAACGCGGTGCAACGTCGATCTATCGCTATATCGGTCAGAGATTTGGCACGAAACTTCAGAAAATTCTTTCCGGAACATTCCTTGCAACCCGTCTCGTCGCCGAAGGTGTTCGACTTTACGCCGGGATGATTCCCGTATCGATACTGTTTGTCAGCATGGGCTACGCCGTCCCGGATCTGCTTCTGTTAGTTCTGATCGTTTTGTTGACGCTGGCTTATACCGTTGCGGGTGGGTTGAGGGCGGTTGTCTGGTCTGACAGCCTGCAACTGGGACTTTATCTGGGCGGAAGCATCGCCTGTCTGGCTGTGATCTGGTCTCGTGCAGGCGTGGCCCCTTTTCACTGGGCGCCTGTTTTCAGCCATGGGATGCCGCCTTTTACGGATCCGTTTTCCATAGCTGGCGCTGTGGTCGGGGGCGCTATTCTGGCTCTGGCATCGCATGGAACGGACCAATTGATGCTGCAACGCTGTCTTGCGGCAAAAACACTCAATGGCGCGCGGGCGGCGATGATCGGCAGTGTCTTTATCGTGGGGCTGCTGTTCGCTCTGCTGTCATGCATCGGGGTTGCGCTGCGTGATCTCCTGCCGGGTCAGGGTGCGAAGCCGGATGCTCTGTTTCCGCAGTTTATCCTGACGCTGCCTCCCGTTCTGAGCGGTTTGCTGGTTGCGGGTATTCTGGCTGCGACCATGGGATCTCTGTCGAGCGCGATGAATGCCATGGCGGCGGCGACCAAGGCCGATTTCCTGTCGCGCGCGAAATTTTCACTGCGGGGTCTGACGGTTATCTGGGCCGGCCTTCTTGTATTGACCGCGCTGCTGTTTTCACGGCCCAATGGATCGGCTGTCGTCTTTGGACTTTCCATCGCATCCTACAGCTATGGTGCGACGCTTGGGGTATTCCTGCTGGCGATGATTGGCCGTTCGCGGGATGAGAAGGCGGCAATTTTCGGCTTTGTCTCGGCTGTTGGCACGCTGGGTCTCATGTCCTTCGTCAGGATCGAAGGACATGCCATCGCTTTTCCCTGGCTCGTTCCTGCGGGAGTTACGGCCACGTTCGCTGGAGCGAAGGTCTTTTCAGGTTTGCGGCGAATTAGCCTGAAGAAATGACGCCATCGCGCGCTGCGCGAGGGCAGCTTCTTTGCCGAGGCGGATCAAACCGCCGATCTGCAACGGGTGCCGGACAAGCGAGCCGATCAGTCCGGGGATATATACCGCACCGTCCTTCACGCTGGTCTTCACAGCATGAGGCAGGTCCTGTGTGGCATCGTCGCAAACAACCCTGAGGACAGCAAACGGGACGCCACTCTGCGCCACGACGCCGCTTTCCATATCCACTGCAAGACAGTGCGTTTCGGTAAAATAGCGTGCCTTTTCAGAGGCGAATTCAACCAACGCATCGCTATGCAGAATGCCGCCCCGGCGTGCGAAGGCAGAGCCAAACCTTTGACTCAGAGCGGGATCGCAGGGAATATTCCGGTTCTCATGATGCACATGATCGGCCACGATGACCGTACCGGGAGGCGCTTCTGGCGAAAGACTTCCCGCACAGCCGAAAGACAGGAATTCTGTAACGCCCGCGCGAAGCAGGCGCTCCACGCCCTGTCGTGCGCCCTCAGGCGTCGCATGACTGAGGGCGAGAGGAGCATCCGGCAGAAAGCGCCGGATCAGACGAGCTTCCTGTTTCAGACCTGCGAGAATACCCAGCATCAGAACCCGTACTCCACCTTGCCGCTGTTACTTGCGCCGAGGTTACGGTAGCGGGCCAGTGCGGTCAGCGGGAAGAACTGCTTATAGCCGTGGTAGCGCAGGTAAAAGACTTTCGGGAAACCAACGGCATTATAGGCATCTTCCTGCCACTCCCCCTTGTCGTTCTGTTGAGTGACCAGATACGCAACGCCGCGCTTGACGGCGTCGCTCTCGCGGCGCCCGACGGCCATGAGGGCCAGAACAGCCCAGGCCGTCTGGGAGGGCAGGCTCTTGTTGTATTCGCCCGCCGTGCCGCCTTCATAGGTCGCACAGTCTTCACCCCAGCCGCCGTCAGGACGCTGGACGCTTTCAAGCCAGTTTACAGCGCGCAGAACCATCGGATCGTCATGCGGCACACCGGCGATGTTCAGCGCGCACAGGACCGACCAGGTGCCATAGATGTAGTTGGTGCCCCAACGACCAAACCAGCAGCCTTCCGGCTCCTGCTCGGAGCGCAGATACTCCAGTGCCTTGAGAATGACAGGACGGTCGTCCGGATCGCCGAGCTGGGCCAGAAAAGAAATGCAGCGGGCCGAAACGTCAGCCGTCGGCGGGTCCAGAAGTGCGCCGTGATCCGAGAACGGGATGTGGTTGAGCAGTTCAAGATCGTTGTCGATATCGAAGGCACCCCAGCCGCCATTGGTGCTCTGCATGCCAATGATCCATTCCCGCGCACGTGCGATCGCCTCGCGGCTGCCTTCGGGATCAACACGATGCAGCAGCATGCCCACAACGGCGGTATCATCGACGTCCGGGTAGTAGTCGTTCTCGTACTGGAAGGCCCAGCCACCGGGGCGCAGGTCCGGCGTATTGATGGCCCAGTCGCCCTTGACGTTCAGGATCTGGCGCTCCCGAAGCCATTCGGCACTCTTCTTCAGGGCTGCAAGTGTTTCTTCATGCTTGGTGCCAGCGGGGCCGGACGCGGCTTCGATCATCGCAAGACCGGACAGGCCAGTATCCCAAACCGGCGAGACGCAGGGCTGGCAATAGATTTCATCGCCATGATCAACCAGCAGGTCCTGAACGGCCTCCCATGCAGTCTGGGCGCGTGGGTCGCTATCGGGGACGCCCTGCGCGCGATACATCATCACGACATTCGCCATCGCGGGATAAATGGCACCCAGCCCTCCGCGGCTCAGACGCGGCTCGATGAAATCGCTGGCGGCTTTCAGGGCTTTTTTATGCACGCTCTGTGGAATGAGCGGCAGGACGGGGCGCAGAGCAGAATCAAGATGCTTAAAAAAGCGTCCCCAGACCGAGCGGTACGGGCCACGGATCCAGTCCGTGACTTCGGAGGGCGGCTTGACGAACAGTTCCTGCACATGGATGCCATGCGGATTGATCGCTTTGGGGCGGAGTGCATTGAGGACCAGAAGCGGTGCGATCACGGCGCGGGACCAGTAGGACATGTTCCAGACCGAGAAGAACGCCTTGCGTGGCAGGAGCATCAGCTCAACGGGCATCACGGGCGTTGCATTCCAGGGGACTTCCCCGAACAGGGCAAGCTGGATCCGCGTAAACACGTTGGTTCGTGCGGCCCCGCCGTGATCGAGAATGGCCTCCCGGGCAATACGCATGTGGGGCGCATTGATGTCATCCCCGATCGCCTTGAGGGCGAAGTAAGCCTTTACGCTCGCCGACAGATCAAAGCCGCCATCATGATAAAGCGGCCACCCCCCATGATCGCCCTGAATCCGACGCAGATAGACGCCGATCTTGGTCTGTTTTTCCGGATCGATCCGGTCGAGATAGTGTTCGAGCAGGACATATTCTGCTGGGATGGTCGCGTCGGCTTCGAGTTCGTAAACCCAGTGACCGTCTGATTTCTGTTTCCCGCCCAGCGCGTCCTGTGCGCCTTCGATGGCATGGTTGATCTCATCGGGTTCGACCGATTGACGGGACAAGGTTTCGCTCACGCGATCCTCCTTTTCCAGAATATCAGAATAGATCAGCATTGTTCGGCTCTTCCGACGCAGGCAGTCCTCAAAGGCGGGAGCTGTGTTACAATCATGACAGAATGATCGCTCATCACGATCCTGTGTTCTCTACGGCGGAGCGGAAGCCCAGCGCGGAGACGGCCTGAAGTCCGGATTGAATGGAGCCTTCGATTGTGGAGGGCAGTCCGGTCTCCGTCCAGTCTCCGGCCAGTGCCAGATTGACAAGATCGGTTCTAGCTCCCGGACGCAGGAGGTTTTGCTCAGGGGTTGCCGCAAACGTCGCCCGTTTTTCCCAAACCAGACGCGACGGTGGGATGGCGACTGGCAGTGGCTGCGACAGAACGGGATCGAGCGCGCGTCGGATCTCTGACCAGATCGTGGCCAGCAGTTCGTTGTTGCTGCGATCTGCGTAGCGGTTGGCTGCGCTGACGGTCACGGAGAGGATATCCCCCTTCAGGAAGATCCATTCCGAAATGCCCCCGACCAGTCCTACGAAACCGGCCTGCGCCACAACGCCTCGTGCCTGAACTTTCTCAGGAAGACGGAAATGTGCGTTGGCAATGCTTTCAAAGGCGTCAGGCGCTGTCAGTCCCGGCAGCAGGGACTGCGCCACCGGTCCCGGAACGGCCAGAATGACCTGATCTTCAGGGCCGAGTTCAATCCGCCCTTCCCCGGTTTCCAATGCCGTGGCGCGACCGTTCTGCTGTTCGACAGCGCTCACACGGACGCCTGTCCGCACGTCGCCATGAAAGCGTTTGAGATAGGCTACTGCCGGATCGATCAGGGTTTCGGACAGACCGACGGCTGGAAACCACGGACAGCAGGCCATGCCTCCCTTGGCAAGAGACTTGCGGATCACGTTGCCAAGGAGTTTGGCGCTCCCTGTATGGACGTCCGTATTGAGAACCGATATGGCGAACGGGATCAGCAGTCTGCGGCTCAACTGGCCGGAGCTGAGGCAGCTTTCAACGGTCGTTCTGTCGCCTGCGCGCAGGAAACGTCCGAGAGAGGCCAGTTCGGACAACTTCATGCCCGGAACGCGCCGCCCGCCCGGAAGAGCCCAGAAAGGGAGCTTTCCCTTCGACAGGCGCAGCGTCCAGGCGAGGCTGTCTTCCAGATCGTAATAGGGGAAGATCGGTAATCCCGGCCCCGTCAGGGTGTGACGCGCGCCGATAATGTCCAGATAGCGGAAGGTCAGATCGTTCGAGGACAGGATCAGGTGGTTACCGTTATCGATCCGGGCGTCGAGGGAGCGGTCGTGAAAGGAACGCGCCCGGCCGCCGCAGGCCGGGCCTGCTTCGTAAACGGTGACGCGGGCCTGTGCCGCAAGCTCGATTGCGGCGGAGAGGCCTGCCAGACCACCGCCGATGATGTGGACGTGGCTCATGGGTTACTTCACATACGCTGCGAGGGTACGAATCTGTCTCAGGGGTTTGGAGACTTTCGGGGCGATGTCGGGTGTTTTCCAGCCGCGCTTTTGCAGGGCTGAAAGGATGGGCGCGTAGGACGCGGCCATCATGCGTGCGGGGCGCATTGCGCTGCTGTCACACAGTTGCATGGCCTTCCGCGCTTCCCGGAAATGGTCCCGTGCACGTTGGGCAAGGATGCGCCCCACCTGATCCAGACCGTGAGCGTAAAGCGCTTCGTGCGGATTTTTCGGGACATCGAACCGGGTCAGGAGTTCGGACGGGAGATACAGCCGGTCGCGGCCCGCATCTTCGGAAATATCGCGCAAAATGTTGGTCAGCTGAAGCGCGCGCCCCAGATGATAGGCAACGCGCCGGGCATTTTCGGACGAATCTCCGAACACACAGACCGACAGGCGTCCGACAGCAGACGCTACACGATCGCAGTACAGATCCAGCGTCGTCTCATCCGGCGCCACGATTGGCGCTCCGCAATCCATGGCCATGCCGTCAATGACGTCGTGGAAGTCCTGTGGCTGAAGCTGGTAACGATGGATTGCCACGATCAGAACCCGGTCGAGCGCATCCGTCGCGATCCCTTCATAGAGGCCGTCGACGCGACGATGCCAGTCCTGAAGGGCGGCCATAGGGTCTGCAACGCCTGCATCTCCATCGGCGATATCGTCCACCTGACGACAGAACGCATAGACCGCGAACATCGCCTGACGGCGGTCCGCCGGAAGGATACGCATTCCACGGGCAAAGGATGTTCCCGAGGCGGTTACGATCCTTTCGACATGATCCAGATCGGCCTGCGCGCAGGGAAGACCTGAAGAAGCGCGCATCCTGCTGAAAACCATGTCTGTCCCCTGTCTCGTTTCAGAAGATCAGGGTTCTAGACCCAAATCCCGGCGAGACAAAGATGACCTGAACCGAAAGGGCTGCCCTGTGTTAATATGATGCCAAAAGGCAACACCTGAAAAGGAGTCTTTCGTCATGCGTCTTCTCTCTCTGAAAAACGCTGCCTTTCTTGCCGCAATGCTGATCGCCCCCCTCGCCTCTGCCCAGACAGCGCCTCCCACAACGGCCAGCGGGCATGCGGAGCATCTCCTTGCGGAAGATCATTCCTGGAATGGTACGCCCTACGACCACTATCCGACGACGCGACCGATGCTCAGTATGATTAAGCTGACCATTCCGGCGCATTCCGCCCTTCCCTGGCATGTTCATCCGTATCCGAATGCGGGTTATGTGCTGGAAGGAACGCTCACGATCGAAGATCGGCAGAGCGGCAAAAAGCGGACGTTTCATCAGGGCGAAGCCTTCGCGGAATCAGTCAATGATGTTCATCGTGGCGTGACGGGCGACGGCCAGACGGTTCTTTTGTTGACTTATGCCGGTTCGCCCGGAAAGCCGACGTCCATCCCTCTGCCTGGTCAGCAGAAAGAATACTGAAAATATCTTCGGGTGTGCTTTGACAGGGAAAACGTTTCGGAACTAACATGTTCCGGCCCTAGTCTGGAGTATGGCCCACAATGACCAGTCCCCTCTCTTCCGCCGCCCGTAGCGACCTTCTTGCCCGGGGATATTCCCGGCGCAGCTTCGGGCGAATTGCCACACTTCTGGCCGCAGGTGCGACCGTAAAGGCCCTGACAAACTCAGCCCGCGCGGATATTCTTCCGTCGGGGATCAATTTCGAGGGTGTTACCCGTCTTGGTAGCAATGAATGCTGGACTGGTCCCTTCCCGGAAGCTGCACAGGCTGGCGCATCCTCGGTTTTTCAGAGCAACCGTTACGATCCGACCGGTCATATGCGCGATGACCTTATCAAGACGGCTTCCGATGTCGAAGGACTTCCCCAGACCCATGTCATGACGTGGTGTGGCTCGTCCGATCCCCTCGCCCGTGCCATCGTCACGTTCTGCTCGCCCACCCGCGGGCTTGTGACGGCTGACCCCAGCTATGAGGCCGGATGGGTCGCTGCAGACTGGCTGAAAATTCCTCTGGCCCGTGTGCCGCTGACAGCGAAAAACGGCTATAAGACGGATGTTCGGGCCATGCTGGCTGCTGATCCCAATGCGGGTGTTTATTATATCTGTTCCCCCAACAATCCGACGGGAACGCTGACGCCGCTGCGCGATATCGCATGGCTGGTCGAGAACAAACCCAAGGGTTCGGTCGTACTGGTGGATGAGGCTTACATCCATTTCTCGAATGCGCCGAGTGCTGTGGAACTGGTCGCAAAGAACAAGGACGTTGTCGTCCTTAGGACTTTCTCGAAGATGTTTGCCATGGCGGGGATGCGTCTTGGTCTGACATTTGCCAGACCTGACCTGCACGAGAGCATGATGCGTTATGATGGCAGAAGCGCCACCTCCATGCTTCCGGTTCCGGCCATGGCCTGTGGTACGATGAGCCTCACCATGAAGTCCGCTATCGCGGCCCGCAAGGAGGAGATGATTGCGGCGCGCAACATGACGTTCCAGCATCTTCGCAAGCGGGGCATTCATTTCATTCCGTCTGATGCAAACATGTTCATCATCGACTGGAAGAAGCCGGCAAAGCCCATTCAGGATGCCTTCCTGAAGCAGAATGTTCTGATCGGTCGCTCATGGCCTATCTGGCCAAATGCTTCGCGGATTACGGTTGGCTCCATGGATGAAATGAAGACCTTCTGTACCGCACTGGACCAGATCTACACCTGATCTGGTCCAGATAACCCTGCCGTTGCGATTCAGCCGACGGCAGGGAAATGGCGCAGGGCCCGCAGCAGAGCCTTTGCACCGTCTGCTTTCGTCAGGGCGACGCGTTCTAAAAGCGGGTCCTGATGGCGCAGGCGAGTGGTGAGGATGTGGCATAGTTCCACAATGACGGCAGCTTCCAGTCGCATCCGACGATCCCGGACGAGCAGCGGCAGGGTTCTTGCGTTCCTGTTAAGAACATCCACACCATCCAGCATCCGATCGAACACGCGACGCACGCCCGGCTTGCTTCGGACCAGACGCAGGTCATCCAGACAGACGCCTTCTTCTTCCAGCCAAGGTAGCGGGACATAGCAGCGGTCCAGATCCTTCAGATCGCCCGCGACATCCTGAAGATGATTGATGACCTGAAGTGCGGAACAGAGCGCATCGGATGGAGCGAGTGTTTCTTCGGCCTCGCCGTGTAGCAGGAGCAGAAACCGCCCCACGGGGTTGGCAGAATATTTGCAGTAATGCAGCAGTTCGTCCCAGCTTTCGTAGCGGTTCTTTTCGGCATCCATGCAGAACGCTTCGAGAAGATCCGTTGCCGTTTCAAGCGGGACGCCTGTCTGGAGCAGGACGTCGCGAAGTTTGACCGCTGTTTGTGCGTCCGCGCGCTGAGGAGCTGTGATCTCACCCCGGATAACGGCTGCCATGCCCTTGAGGCGTGCAATCTTTTCAGACGGCGTCAGCTCAGTCGTGTCCACCATATCATCCGCGACACGCGCGAAATTATAATAGGTGTGAACGTAAGGCCGCAGACGCGGGGCGATCAGAAATGATCCAACGGGAAAATTTTCGTCGGATTTGCCTTTGGCGGAGGTGACGTCTTTCGTCCCCCAGATGGTGTCTGTCACGATGTTTCATCCGTGTAGGAACGATTTTTCCACCGCACACCAACACCACGATGGTGGTCTATGGCAGAGCCGATGGTTGCGGCCATGTAAAAAGCCGCAACAAGTGGAAGAGGAATGGCGCGCCACAGCGGCAGGCCGAAACGGCGGAGTGTGGGGACAAAGGTCAGGCACGACAGGAGATAGGTCAGAAGTCCGATCCGCCGTTCCCGTCCCTTGCCAAACAATGTGAGTCCGATGGGAAGCAGCCAGATCATGGCCATTCCCAGAACGGTCACCAACAGGAGGAGTGGCGAGTAGCGGAGTTGCACATAGGCCGTGCGGGCAATCATGTGCCAGACATCTTTCATGCCGCGATACGGCCTGATCGACCATGCCAGCGCACTGTGTCCCAGATAGAGCCGCCCACCGGACCGTTTGACATGAGCAGCCAAAGTGCAGTCGTCGATCAGTGCGCCGCGCAGTGCCTTGATTCCGCCGATCCGGTCCAAGGCCCGACGACGCAGGAGAATGGTTCCTCCCGCAGCCCCGGCAATGCGGGAGTGTTCGCTGGCGATCCGCGAAAACGGGTAGAGCATGGCAAAGAAATAGACGAACGCTGGAACCAGAAAGCGCTCCGCATGACTCTCGCAGTTCAACGCCACCATTTCCGAGACAAGGTCCAGATCATCTTCCCGTGCCTTGGCGACCAAAGAGGCCAGATGCTCTGGCGCGTGCATGATATCGGCATCGGTCAGGAGGACGTATCCATAAGGACCAATCCGCGTCAGCGCTTCCTGTTCTCCCTGATGGACGGCCCAGAGCTTGCCGCTCCATCCTGCCGGACGTTTAGCGCCTGTGATGACCGTCAGGCGCTCATGCGGATCAGGCAGGGTACGGGCAATATCGGCCGTTCCATCCGTGCTCTCGTCATCGATCAGGATAATGGACAATTTGCCATCATAATCCTGTTCCAGAAGAGACGTCAGACAGGCTCCGATGGACTCGGCTTCATCACGCGCTGGGATGACAACCGCAACATCAGGCGCCGAAGCTGGAGCGGGCTTCTGGTCCAGAATGGGGCCTTTCTGCCAGAAATTCCCATGAAACAGCGAAAGATAGATCCAGGCTCCCAGGCTGGTCAGTGCGCTTCCGAACAGCATTATTTCATCCGCCCATGCTGACGGAACCAGACGATCGCATCTGTCACGGCATCGCGGGCCGGGCGCGGGGTGTATCCGAGTTCTCTCTTGGCCTTGTCGGATGAGAAGAACATCAGTTTCTTGGACATGGCCAGTGTTTCACGCGTCACCCGCGGTTCAATGCCGAACCCGCGTGCCAGCCATTCGGAGACAAGGGCCACGGGATAGAGCCAGGACTGCTTGAGTTTGATTCCCGGCGGCTTCACCCCGGCAATCTGACTGACCATGCGGAAAAGATCTCCCAGCATGATGTTCTCGCCGCCAAGGATGTATTTCTCGCCGATCTTGCCCCGCTCCAGAGCCAGAGCATGGCCTTCCGCGACATCATCGACATGGACGATATTCAGACCCGTCTCCACATAGGCCGGCATCTTTCCGCTGGCGCAGTCGAGAACCATCTGCCCGGTTGGTGTTGGCTTGATATCCCGGGGGCCAACGGGGGTGGACGGATTAACGATGATCGCGGGCAGGTTCTTTTCGCGGATCAGCTGCAGGACTTCCTGTTCCGCACGATATTTCGAGAGCTTGTAGATCCCGATGACCTGACTTTCCGTCACCGGAGTGTTTTCGTCAGCTGATTCGCCATTTTTGCACAGGCCAAGCGCCGCAACCGACGAGCAGTAGATGATTTTTTCTACCCCGGCCTCCAGAGCGGCCAGCATCAGGTTGCGTGTGCCTTCCACATTGGCCTTCATCATGATTTCCGGATCCGGAACCCAGAGTCGGTAATCGGCAGCGACGTGGAAAAGGGTTTTGACGTTTTTTAGTGCCGGAGCGAGCGTGTCCGGATCGGCGAGATCTCCGACAACGATTTCCGCGTCGAGCTCCGCAATATTTGAACGGTCGGATGTCGGGCGGACGAAAAGTCTCAGGCGGTGTCCGCGTTCTTCAAGGACGCGGGCGACGGCAGAGCCGACAAACCCGGTAGCCCCCGTCACGAGTGTGACATCGTTCATGGTGGCAGTGTCTCCTTGGGTCATCAGCAGATGGTTGCAATTTATGACAGCATAATCCTCCCGGCTTTTCGGGGAAAGCGTCTGTGAGGGTGGAATATTAACGATACCTGCGATAGATCGTGTGCAAACGGCATGTGACGAAGACGTTGAAAAAAACTCTCCCTGTTCTCCTTTCCCTTCTCGGGGTGGCCCTGTTCACCTTCATTGCGGCCAGAGCCGGTATCCATCCTGTCATGGAAGCGCTCTCCAAAGTCGGGCTTGGCGGCTTCCTGCTCCTTGCGGCCTGTCAGCTTGTGGTGGATGTGGGCCTCGGGATTGCCTGGCATGCAGCCGTTCCCATTCTCAGCGTCAAACGCCTGATGGCCGCACGCCTTGTCCGTGACAGTGCTGGAGCCTGCCTGCCCTTCTCCCAGCTTGGCGGAATGGTCATTGGTGTTCGCGCAACAATGGCAGGTGTGGACCCAAGAACTGAACAGGGCGAAGAACTGCACTGGCCCGAAGCTGTCGCCGCCAATCTTGTGGACATCACAACAGAAGTTCTGGGGCAGATTGCCTTCGTGCTGATCGCACTGCTTTGCCTTATCGGTCATCATGACGCTGCCAGATTTGTCTGGCCTCTCATTGGCGGAATGGCGCTGCTCAGCCTCGGAATTGCCGGTTTCATCTGGACCCAGCAGCGCGGTGGCGCGACGGTCAGCAAGGTTGCGACATTCCTTGGACGGCATATCGCTGCGGAGTGGCGTGAGTCGCTAATCGGAAATACCGCTGCTTTCCAGTCCCGACTGGAGGAACTCTGGAGCCGCCCGGACCGGATTTCTCTGGGGGCGCTCTGTCATCTGGTATGCTGGACGGGCAGTGCTGCCATGACGTGGCTGGGACTTCAGCTTCTTGGCGCGCATGTCGGATTTTTTTCGTCCGTTGCCATTGAAGGCGTAGTCTGCGGCATTATGTCGGCAGGTTTTCTGGTTCCGGGCGCACTTGGGGTTCAGGAAGCCGCTTATGTCGCGCTTGGGATGATCTTCGGCGTGGATGCGGAAGTGTCCCTTAGCCTTTCGCTTCTGCGTCGCGGCCGGGATATCCTGATTGGTATTCCGGTTCTGCTGATCTGGCAGTTCGTTGAGATGCGGCGTCTTCGTCATGAACGCTCTGCGGCAAAGCTGGAAAACGAACCAGCCGCTGCCTCTCTTCGCAAAAAAGTTATTGCGCCAGCCGTGACGGCCCTTACCGGGAATATCAAGAAAGAAGGAGTGTCCCGAGACGGAAAAACGCCCGAAGACAGCTCCTTTGCGACAGCAAGACGCGTGTTATGACGCCGCTTTTCAGTTCCCTTTGTGTCATCGGTCCGGGACTGATCGGCTCGTCCATCCTTCGACGTGCCAAAGAAACTTGCACGATTGCCGGAACCCTGATCGCAGCGGACTCGAAGCCGCATGTTCGCGAACGGGTTCAGGAACTGGGGATTGCGGATGTCACGACGCCTGATTTAGCCGTTGCGGCGCAGGCGGACTGTGTCATGATCTGTGTTCCTGTTGGTGCAGTGGAAGACGTCGCACGACAGGTGCTTCCATACATGAAGCCCGGCAGCATCCTCACGGACGTGGCGTCGGTGCGGGGCCAGCTTGGGCCGACGATCCAGGCGATCCTGCCCGAAGGCATATCCTATGTTCCGGGCCATCCCATGGCGGGAACCGAGCATTCCGGGCCGGACGCCGGTTTTTCAACTCTGTTTGAAGATCGATGGGCGCTTCTCGTGCCACCTGAAGGATCTGCTCCGGAAGCGATCGCCAAAATCCAGGCACTCTGGAATCTGTGTGGCGCCCGAACGAAAATCCTGTCTGACGAACAGCACGACCAGATTTGTGCCATGGTGAGTCACCTGCCTCACCTTCTGGCCTTCACGATCTGCGATACCGCCGATAATCTGTCGGACGAAATTCGCGCAGCGGTACTGGACTACGCGGCTTCGGGATTTCGGGATTTCACCCGGATTGCAGCCTCAGATCCGGTTATGTGGCGGGATATTTTTCTCGCCAATCGTGAGGCCCTGCTGGGCACACTCGACAGGTTCGTAGCTGATACACAGGCCATGGCGGATGCGATCCGTCATGGTGACGAAGCAACTATAACCAGCAAGATCGAACGTGGACGCGCGATCCGCCGAACCCTGATCGAAAACCGTCAGGCCTGAGATTTTTTAAGATGCATGAATCTGCTGCCGGGCTATGCCCCGGCAGCAGATCGTTTCTTCAGGCCGTGACAACACGCAGGGTATTCGTGCTGCCGGAATGGCCGTAAGGCAGTCCAGCCAGAACCAGAACCCGGTCTCCGGCCTTGCAGAAGTTCATGCTGCGGGCGAGTTCTGCGGCAGGGCCAGCCAGATCCTCAATGCCATGAGCCGTCTGTTCGCGATCCACGACATGCGGGAATGTCCCCCACACGATGCAGAGGCGACGCGCAACGTCCAGTTCCGGTGTCAGGGCAATGATTGGGCAATGCGGCCGCTCACGTGCCATGCGCATTGCGCCGCCGCCACCACGGGTATGGGACGCAATCACACCGGCATGCAGCGTACGGCTGACCTGCCAAGCTGCCTGAACAATCGCACACTGAACGCTCTCGTCCGGCGTGGGGCGCAGACGGTCCATGCGGACCCGCCATTCATGGTCCTGCTCGACCCGCTCGGCGATCCGTACCATCATTGATACGGCCTCGAGCGGATATTTGCCGGCAGCACTTTCCGCAGACAGCATGACTGCATCCGCACCGTCATAAACGGCATTGGAGACGTCAGAGACTTCGGCTCGTGTCGGGGTCGGGCTTTCAATCATGCTCTCGAGCATCTGCGTCGCCACAATCACCGGACGGCACTGTCTGCGGGCTTCGGTAATTGCGCGCTTCTGGGCAACCGGGACTTCCTCGGGGGGCAATTCGACGCCGAGATCACCGCGCGCCACCATGAGCGCATCCGAAAGATGTACGATGGCTTCAAGGTTATCCATCGCCTGAGGCTTTTCGAGCTTGGTCACGATCGCTGCGCGGCCGTTTGCAATATCGCGCGCTTCCTGGACGTCTTCCGGGCGCTGCACAAAGGACAGAGCCACGAAATCAACACCAAGCGACAGGGCGAAGTCGAAGTCGCGGCGGTCTTTCTCAGTGAGTGCCGGAATGGGAAGCGTCACGTCGGGAACGTTGACGCCCTTGCGCTCGGACAGTTTGCCGCCGACCACCACAACCGTTTCGAGAAAGCCCTCCCCGACTGTGACGACACGCAGCTTGAGCTTCCCGTCATCCAGCAGAAGATGGCTTCCCGGCTTCGCAGCGGAAATGATTTCCGGATGCGGCAGGCAGACCCGGGAAATCGTGCCCGGCGTGCGGTCCAGATCCAGACGGAACGGCTTGCCTTCCTCCAGGATTACCGGTCCGTTTTCAAACACGCCAACGCGGAGTTTGGGGCCCTGAAGATCGGCAAGGATTGCCAGCGGGTGCCCGACTTTCTCCTCGGCGGCACGGATGGCGGCATGACGCTCGCCATGATCTGCATGCGCACCATGAGAGAAATTGAGCCGGAAGACATTCACACCGGCCTGCGCCAGAGAAAGGATCATCTCGGGGGACGATGAAGCCGGCCCCAGTGTGGCGACGATCCGCGTGCGGCGGTGATGGGAACTCGATGTCATATACGGCGTCCTCGATCGGAAAAAATCAGTTTGGTTGAATCGTCTCGCCCGGGAGCAGGCCCCAGAAAAGACGGCGTGGCAGCCAGCCGTCGTAGCCCTTCACGCTAACATGGCACCATTGGGAGTTCTGCGGGCACAGCTTGATGTTGCCCACCGTTCCCTGCTCCAGAACCGCAACCACGGTGCTATCTTCTTCCGGATGGCTCATGAGAAGCACATCATTTTTATGTGCCCTCGCCTCATCCTGCGTTGCGACGCGGGCAAGGATCCGGGCGTCGGCCTTGCCAATATGGTCGCCTTCCTGCGCGCTCGCCTCGCCCGTCTGGGCTTTCACACCTTCGGGAGGAAGGCCCGGAATCACGAAGGTTCGGCTTCCATACAGCGTTGCCTGATGGACCCAGCCCTTCTGGCCGTCGGAGTCTTCCACGAGCCGCCAGACATCGAACTCACGCTCGATCTGCACCGGAAGCCCGCGCCGATGATAGACCCAATCGATCGGATAACGGTCTCCGGGCCCGCGACGCATATAGACCTTGTCGGCCCGCAGCGCGGCGTAACGCGGTAGGGGCAGGCCGGTATTGCTGCCTTTGTCCGCATTTTCGGGCGCGGGAGGAACGGCGGCGGTGGCGGCCTGGTCCGCAGCGGCTGCCGTTGAAGCCGCGGCTCCTGCCACAGCCGCCCCGGCGACGACGGGAGCCGCATGTTTCAGGGCGGCATGATGGGCTGCCTTGTGGTGCAGCGCCGGAGATGTCGGCTTTGCCGCGTCGGCCTTGTGATGTTTTTTCGCAGAAGTGTGTTTGTCCGCGGGTTTTGCGCCGCTTTCTGCATGCTTCTTATGATGGTGGGCCGCCTGCGCGCCGTGAGCGGCAAGCAGGATCGTGCCGGCCAGAAGCGCACGCAGAAAAGCGGATGGGCCTGTGGCGGAACGCGGAAGGAAGACTGACATTCTCATGAGCGCATCCCTGCCAAGGGCCGACGGTTTGGGCAAGTCATCAAAACGGGAAAGATATCCTGAACCCGTAATCTTTAAGGAAAAACTTACAGCGCAAGGAGCGGATTGTCTCCCGCCAGTTCGAGAAAGCTGACAATTCCTTTCACCATCACGCCTTCCAGAAGGTCTTCCGGGGCCAGTTCTGCCATCGTCAGACCGGTTTCGCAGGCCATGACGGTTGCGCCAAAATCGAGTACCGCCGCCCGCAATTCGCCGAACCCTGCAATCCCCCGTGCTTCAAGCACGCTATCGGCAAGGACACCCTGAAGCCCGGACCAATCCGGCGTCAGGGCCAGAACGCTGCGTCCACCTGCGAAAATTGTGACGTCACGCCCGAGCGAGAGCGCCCCTGCCGCGACCACCATCGCGTAATGGGCGCGCTGCCATGAATCATCTGCCAGCGTCAGAAACAGGGGACGGCTCATGGTGTGGCGGTGTCCTCATGATGCGCCGGACAGCGGGGATCGCGTCTGAGCGTAAAACCGGTCATCGTTCCCGACAGCGCGTCCCACATGCTCACCCGCGTTTCGTCACGCCCTTCGAGGCCGATGATTTCACGCATGACTTCGACGGCCATCAGACTTCCCATAATGCCTGTGGCGGCGCCCAGCACACCCGACATTCCGCAGTCCGGAGCCGCTGTCTGTTCGGCTTCGGGGAACAGACAGCGATAACAGGGACCGCCCTTCTGAGGCCGAAAGACGGCGAGTTGCCCCGAAAATCCTTGTACAGCGCCAGAAACCAGAGAGCGTCCGTGCCGGACGCAGGCATCGGAAACTGCAATCCGGGTCGGAAAATTATCGGTGCCGTCACAGACGAGATCGTATTGCGGTACAAGATCGTCCAGCGTCGTCTCCGTTGCGCGAACCGCGTAGGGACTGATTTTGACCATTGGATTGAGCGCTTTCAGGCGTCGGGCTGCGGCTTCGACCTTGAGCAGTCCAAGATCGTCTGTTCCATAAAGAACCTGCCGCTGAAGGTTGCTGAGTTCCAGATGGTCATGATCCATAATTCCGATATGTCCAATGCCCGAAGCCGCAAGCTGCTGGAGCAGAGGCGCTCCGAGACCACCTGCGCCGACGACGAGCACGGAAGCCTGTCGAAGCCGCGCCTGTCCGGTCGCGCCCACCTGAGGCAGCAGGATGTGGCGGGAATACCGTTCCAGTTCCTGGTCGGAAAAATTCATGTCCATGGAACGATGATAATTGCTGACTTTCGCTCTTGAAAGACGTTAGCGTGATAATCGTCCGTCACCGTGGGGTTGCATTAGCGGGACCCGAGGCAGGGAAATGTCATGAGAAAAGGATTTCGCAGAGCCATGCCCCGTGCATGGCAGGGTCTGGGCGTTACGGCCGGTGCCGTTCTGGCCGCCTATGCCGTATCCCCTTATCTTGCCCTGTGGGACATCGACCGGGCCCTGCACGGCAACAATGCGTCACGTCTGGCGCCCCATGTGGATTGGTCGTCGCTGAGCCATTGTCTGAAGGAACAGTTCACACCGGCAGCTCCCGCCGATGATGACCTGCCTGGTTTTGGGAGTTCCTTTGCCGGACAGGTCGTGTCCAACGCGATCGACACCCATCTGACGCCTGCGACGCTGATGAGCACAGCCCATCAGGTCATGCCGCATGGTGTATCAACACCCGGCTGGCTCGGGGTTTGGCATGGCGTGCATGCCCATTTCGTAAGCGCGGGAAAGTTCGAGGCCAGTCTGGATCAGCCGGGGCAGACACCATTCGTCCTACACATGAAATTCGAGCACTGGGGCTGGAAGATCACGCGATTCGAGATGCCTGCTCCGGCGCACGCAGCCTGACGCTTCAGGCTGCGGGAAGGTCTTCTTCCAGAACCGTGATGTGAATGGCGTAGGAAACTTCGCCTTCGTCTTCGTCGCGGTGAACCGTTCCGATAACTTCTCCCGACACGGCCAGTTCAACGCTCATGCCCTTGCGGCTGGGCTTGTTGACGGTCAGTTTCGGAGAGCCCAGCAGGCGCTGGAGCGTGGTCTGGAGGCGTGTCACCTCGGATAGGGTCATATCGGCCATTGGTGGCATTCCTGTGCTGCAAGGGAACTGCCCTGTAACCCATCGACACGTACAAAGGAACCCGCCTCCTCTATCCCCGTCAGGGATGCTGTTGTAGAAACCGGGCACTTCACATGTGATTGTGTCCTGTTCGCCATGAATCGTTCAGGGTCCGCAGTCTGCTTCCCCTTCCGCGCAAAGGAGACATGATGCGCCCGGTTTTCCTCCGAATGATCGTTGCCCTGACCTCCACCGCCGCCCTCTCGGGATGTGGATATTTTGATTCCCGGAACGCGCATAAGGCGCAGTACGAAATGATCGGGATGACCAGCTACGATCTGCAGTCCTGCGCAGGTATTCCGGCCAGCACGAAGAAACTGAACGATACCACCGAGCTCTGGCAGTATGACGGAAGCATGGCGCTGCCGACCATGCCGGCTGATTCCGGTTTCATTCCCGTCCAGTCCGCAATCAGCATTTACCAGTCCGCTCTGGGTGGCGGTGGCACGACCTGCCGGATGCTGGTCCGCGTGGATCATGATCGGGTTTCGGAAGTTCATTATACCGGCAATGACGATGAATATATCGGAACGGACGGCATCTGCTCCATCATCACGCGGGGTTGTGCCCGTCAGCGTGAATCGACGATGCGCCGTGTGAATGCGGGTCCGTTCGGTCCTGTGTCGGCTTTCCATCCGCCACGGACCCCGCCCCAGAGCGCTACGGCCACCTATTCCGATCAGTCCGGCAAATACGTTCCGAAGTTCAGCAAGGACGACACCCAGCCGGTTATTCAGCCGGTCAAGTGAGTTAAAAAAGGGCCAGGACAGAGTTTGTCCCGGTCCTTTGTTGTTCAGGAGTTTATGAGACGCTTCATTTTCTGCACGGCTGGTCCCAGGCCGTCGAAAATGGCCTGTCCGATCAGGAAATGGCCGATATTGAGTTCGGCAAGACCTTTCAGGGCGGCAATGGCTTCGACGTTGTCGTAGGTCAGCCCGTGCCCTGCATGAAGTTCCAGCCCACAGGTTAAAGCCGTATGTGCGGCTTTTTGCAGACGTTCCAGCTCATGCGATCCTCCCAGCGCATAGGCGCCCGTATGAAGCTCCACGACGGGCGCTCCCAAAGCTGCTGCCGTCTCGATCTGTCGCGTATCGGGATCGATGAACAGGGAGACCCGTATTCCCGCGTCTTTCAGGCGATCGATTTTGGAACTCAGGGCTTCACGCTGCCCGACGACATCAAGTCCGCCTTCGGTTGTGACTTCCTGCCGTTTTTCCGGGACCAGACAGCAGGCATGCGGACGAAGATCACAGGCGAGCCGGACCATTTCGTCCGTTGCGGCCATTTCGAAGTTCAGTGGCGCGGAAAGTGCCTTCAGACGCGGCATGTCAGCGTCGCGGATATGGCGACGGTCTTCCCGCAGATGCGCCGTTATTCCGTCCGCTCCTGAGGCAATCGCCAGTTCCGCTGCGGCGACCGGATCGGGAAACGTGCCGCCTCGGGCATTCCGCAACGTGGCGACGTGGTCGATGTTCACACCAAGGCGGATCATGGTCTTTTTCCTTCCCGATAAGCGCTCATCCCATCTGCCAGACCGATGGCGGCTAGAAGACTTGAGACGTCGGCGCGGCATGTCTCCGTCACAGGGCCTGCAATATCGAAGGCCGTGCCGTGATCGGGCGATGTGCGGATAATGGGCAGCCCCAGCGTGACGTTCACGCCCTCAGCCATATCGAGCGTTTTGAGTGGGATGAGGGCTTGATCGTGGTACATGCAGATGGCAGCATCATAATTTGGCCGGGCCGTGGCGCTGAACATCGTATCCGGGGGGAACGGCCCCTGACAATCGATCCCTCGTGCGCGCAGGCGCTCGATCGCAGGGCGGATGATCGTGATTTCCTCCTCGCCCATCAATCCCTGTTCACCGGCATGAGGGTTGAGCCCTGCAATTGCCAGACGGGGCGATTCAATCCCGAAATCACGTTTCAGAGCCGCATTTGCCGTTTCCGCAACGCTTACGATGCGGTCGGTCGTCAGCGTTTCCAGAGCCTTTCGCAGCGAAACATGCACCGTTACCGGCACAACCCTGAGTTGGGGTGAGACGAGCATCATGATCTCCTCCCCTGTCATTCCACAGAGTGCTGCCAGAAACTCCGTATGCCCCGGATACCGAAAACCTGCCGCCGCCAGAACATGTTTGGCAATCGGGTTGGTGACGACGCCGCCAGCCCGGTCTGCAAGTGCGTATTCAACGGCCAGACGGATGCTGCTGATCGTGGCTGCGGCATTACGCGGGTCAGGCTGTCCCGGAATCACGTCGGCTTCACAGAGAACTGGCAGGATAGGCAGGCTGTCGGCGAAGACCGCGCTGGCTTCTTCCGGTGTTTTGATCAGAGTGATGGGCACTGCGGCCTCGACCAGACGCGGATCGCCCAGCCAGAAGAACGTCCCCTCCTCCGAATGCCGCAGCCTGCGCCATGCTTCCGCCGCAAGCTGCGGGCCGATACCCGCAGGATCTCCCAGCGTCAGTGCCAATGGTCTGGAGGGCGGCATCATCAGCCTGCTTCAGCGAGCGCGGCGAGCACCCGAACCCAGGAGCGAATTCCCTTGTGGAAGGAGTCCAGCCCGTATTGTTCGTTCGGAGAATGGATCCGGTCGTCGTTCTGGGCAAAGCCGATCATGAGCGCATCCAGCCCCAGGGCATCCCGGACTTCTCCGGCCACGGGAATGGAGCCACCCGATCCAACCATGGCGGCCGGAACGCCCCACTCATCGCTCAGGGCCTGAAGGGCTGGAGCCAGAAACCGGCTGTCACGGGAAACTTCAAAGCCCGGAGATCCGCCGTGCGCCGTAAAGGTCACGCGGGCGTCTGCTGGCAGGGCTGCACGGATATGCGTGCGAAAAGCCTCGCGGATGCGGTCCGGGTTCTGTCCCGGAACCAGACGGAACGAGACTTTTGCCATGGCTTTGGCGGGCAAGACGGTTTTGAAGCCTTCGCCTTCATAGCCCCCCGAAATTCCGTTGATCTCGCAGCTCGGACGGCACCATGTCTGCTCGATCGCACTGTAGTTCTTCTCGCCAGCAGCAACCGACAGACCTGCTTCATCAAGCAGAGAACTGTCGTCTGGAAAGAGCTTGCTCCACTGCGCGCGTGTTGCGGGAGCCGGATCCTGAATGCCGTCATAGAACCCTGCAAGCGTCACGCTGCCATCCGCATTCCGCAATGTGGCCAGAGCCTGACACAGAACGGCAATCGGGTTGGCCGCAGCATTGCCGTACAGGCCGGAATGAAGGTCATGGCTGGCGCACTGGATGACCACTTCATCCGCCATCATGCCGCGCAGGGATGTCGTGATGCCCGGTGTCGTGCGGTCAGCCATGGACGTATCACAGACGAGTGCGACATCCGCTTTCAGTTCTGTGGCGTTTTCCTTGAGGAACGGGAGCAGGTTGGCACCGCCACACTCCTCTTCGCCTTCCAGCAGAACGCTGACCCGGACTGGCAGTGATCCCGTAACCTGCTTCCATGCCCGGCACGCTTCAAGGAAGGTCATGACCTGTCCCTTGTCGTCGCTGGCGCCACGGGCAACGATCACCTTGCGGCCTGACGGTTCTTCGATCAGGCGAGGCTCAAAGGGAGGTGCCGTCCAGAGCGATTCCGGATCTGTCGGCTGAACATCATAGTGTCCATAGAACAGAACATGCGGGCGATTGTCGTCTTCGACTGAGCCCTGATCATGGCCGACAACCATCGGATGACCGGGGGCTGCCCAGTGAACGTCGCGAACATCCGCCGTCATGCCCAGCTTTTCGAGTTCATTCTGCATCCAGTTGGCCGCTTTGCGGCAATCGGCGGCATGTGTGGGCTGGGTTGAAATGCTCGGAATACGCAGGATCTCGAAAAGACGTGATACCGACGCCTCCAGATGGGTGTCGACATTCTGGAGAACGGCATCAAGTTTCTCGGAATAGGCAGTCATTGTATTGTCCATAATTCAGGCTGGTTAAGATCCACAAAGTCAGGCGGGAGCGTCGTTCGTTTAGGCGTCATCCGTCGTCAGTCGACGCGGTTGCAGCCGGATCGGAGCCGGAGCAAAAGCGATCTGGGTTTCGGGATTTTTCTGTGGACGCAAAGTCACGGTCGACGGTGTGAGGGGGGTAATCCCCGCCGAGACGGAAAGAACATCCTTCAGGTCTTTGTAAAAACTCGAATGAGTGGCGTCTTCGTCCATTCTGGCCTGCGCCTGTCGGCTTATCGCGTTCCACAGATCGACGTCGGTATACAGGCGTATGACAGCTTTGGCGAACCTCTCCGGGTCACAGAAGCCGCCCGACAGACAGTTTTGGCCATCCTCCCAGCCTAATGTGTGACAGACGGTTTCCGAGAGCACTGCGGGCAATCCGGCTGCTGCGGCATCCAGAACTTCGCGTGGAGCGACGGCCAGGACACGTGCAGGTTCTACGAGAATACGACGGGATCTGTAGAGCGTATCCAGATCGACGTCTTCCGGAAAGGCTTCCAGTCGGCGGTATCTTGTGAAGGCCGAAAGGTCGATCTGCTCCGAGCGGTAGCCTGCCAGAAGAACGGTTGCATCAGGTGGAAGGTCACGGTCCAGTTTTGAAAGGACATCATGAATGAAGAAATGCAAACCATCATGTATGGCATCGCCGCTGGTATGGACCGGAAGAGCCAGAAGGATGCCTGAACGTTTTTCAAAGGATGGAGAAGGCGTTGACGGAATTGGAGGATGCCCGATGACGCGCACATTGGTCAGGCCGAGCGCTTCCAGATCCGCTTTTTCGTCCTCGTTTCCGACAGCGACAGCTTGGGCCAGCCAGACCTGATCGGTATCAAGTTCCAGATCGTCCAGAAACAGCTCCCGGTCATTAACAGCACCGACACGCCTGCGCAGATGGGTTTCTCTGGCCGGGCTTGCATGAATATCCGCGACTATTCCGAGCTTCGGCAAAAAGCCGGAATGCTGTTGCAGGATCGCACCGGCCTGCTGGAGTGTCTGTAATCCGCCAATCCAGACGCCATCGAAACAGTCCGCGCGGTCCTGCAGAAAGCCCGGAAGCTCGGACAGATCACAGTCATCCATCAGCTCAATATCAGGCGGAAAATCCAGAGCTGTTGCCACGCAATCGTGCAGCGTGCCCTCCAGCGGGAAGACCGTGACCCGATATCCAAGCTGGCTCAGTCCGACAATCATGTCCCGATGACGCAGACAGGTCGTTCCAAGCACAGGATGAGGCAGTCGCTGACACAGGAACAGTATCGCTGACGTCCCAAACGTGGAGCGTGCCCGCATGAGGCTGGTTCCGGGCAATGGCTGTCTGGAGAGCAGCCCTGCAAAACGGCGTTTCAGCCAGGATTCATTGCGCGCTCGCAGATCCGCCGCGATTGCAGGTTCGGAGGGTGATCTATCGATCACATCCGGATCGTAAAGGATTTTCCCGCCCGCCTGACGCAGGGAGAGGCAGATCGCCAGCAACTCAGCTTCGAGGCCAATGCACCCCAGGGTGAGGCGATTATGCTCCCGCAGCGGGGAGCGGCGACAGAACAGAAGCCCCCCGGTAAAAGCGTCCACCCAACGTCGGAAAGCAATTTCGGGTTCGTTGGCCCGCATTCCGAACCCGAAAGGCGTAAAACTCGCATTCCTCCAGACGACGCTACCGGCTTCTCGAACTTTACTGTCCAGCCCCAGAGACTGGCCGCCTACGGCCCAGACCTGTGGATCTGCGAAGGCTTCAAGCCCGATCTTCAGAGCACCGGGGAACGGTTGGACACCGGCGGAAAGCAGCAGGATGATCTCCGCCCGTGCAAGTTCAAGCCCGAGCCCCATCTGTTCGGCATGGGTCGTGCGATAAGGAGGACGGACGATGTGTACCCCGCGGACGAACCTTTCGATCTGGGCAGTCTCATCGGTGGAGCCCGCATCGACCAGAATAACCTGAAGGTTGCGATCATTATTTGCGTGGAGTGCCGCAAGGGTGGAGAGCGTTTCCTGAAACTGGTTTGAAACAGGCAGGATAACCGTCATGTCCGGCGCTGTGAGCGGTTGAAAATCCAGCGGTGCACGAACCAGAGAAGGAATGAGAGTCTGCGCTCGCTGAAGATCAAGCAACTGGTATTGCTCTTCCGAGGCCTCCAGAGCTTCGTTCTGCGTAGGGCTGCCCTGAGACTGAACCCACAGAGCAAAAACGTCGGGGATATGAGGCTGGCGCAGCAGGCGCTGTATTCCGCTCTGCCTTAGAAAGCCTGCGAGATCGACATCTGCCTGAGGCTGACGTTTTTCTGAAATCCCAAACCGGATAAAGTGTTCATAACCATTGCGGAAGCTTCCCTGAGCCACGACTTCGCGGACATCAGGATACTGCTCGGCATAAAAAGCTTCACTGAACCATGGATTGGGGTCGTAGGCTGTCGGGTTTCCATTGGTCAGATAATGATGAAGCGGGCTCTGGTAACGGTTGTTCTTCAGATCTTCGATCACGTCAGGATAACGGTCCAGATACCATTGCGGATCGAAATACCACGAACTGCGTCGACGTCCGGCAGATGAAAATCTGATGAACTGGAAGAAGTCTCCCATGCCGAAATCATAATGCTGCCGTTCGGTCATGCTGGCAGCACGGAAAACTTCGGGATCAAAAAACGCGTGGGATTTGCGGTGTTCCTGATCGCCTATCGCAAGATAATGATCGTAACCATTACAGAAACCCTGGGACTTGAGAACATGCGGGCTCAGGTCGGGATTGCAGCTGAAATAGTTCTCTTCGGAAAACAGCCAGTGCGGAGAGCGGCTCCGAAAGCCACTTTCGCAATAATGCAGAAAGCCACTGTCAAAAATTCCAAGCCGGATCCCTTCCCTGACGTCAGGGTTCTGGCGAAGATACCATTCTTCATCGAAGAACCGATTGGGAGAAAACCCGGCTCTGGCGCCATGCTGTTTCCAGTGACGCTCCAGCCCGTCGTCGCTCAGATCGAGTTCGGAAGCCTCGGCTCCGTCTTTGGCGTCCTGCCGAAGCCGCTGCCCGTAACGCGTCCGATACCATTCGGCGTCAAATGCCGCCCAGAGAGGCGGTCGGTCTCCAGCAAAAGCCGGGGATTCAAGGATATGATCTTTCATTGACGCTGAACCCTCTGGAGCCTTTTGCTGAACGGCCGAGCCGTTATTCCGTCTTTACCGCTGCTGAGCGCGTCGGCTCTGCCAGAGCGCATGAAAATCGATGGGCTGGATGTTTGGGGACGGAAATCCAGCCTCGCGGATTGTATTCAGCAAAGCACTTCGTGCGGGTGGGAACAGAAAACGCGGTGCTTCGACCAGAAGCAGAGGCTCTACTGCCTCCTGCGGAATGCGTCCCGTCAGACCGAATAGACCCGCATAAGCGAGACTGATTTCGTATAGCACCCGGGGTGTGGGCGCATCCTGTGTCGGTGCGCTCTCGAAGCCCTGTGCCCGGATGACCAGATTGACTTCGAATGTCGGCTGATCTCCAAGCTGACGCCCTGTGACATCCACCGTCATGCCAATATGAGGCTGCGAGGGAAGGTCGCGATAGACATCCGGAGTATTCTGGACGTCAATGTTCAAGGCACGGAGATACTGCGACCCTACAATCAGGGATGAGGAGGAAGGCAGGGAATCCGATACATCAAGGCTGGCCGAACTGCCTGTCACGGTATCGGTGTATGTCTGATCCATTGGCTAGCATCCTCATGCGGTCATGACCTTTTTCATTCCGTATTGCACTGAAATGCAATGAAATGTGGTGCCATGCACTCTGTCACGATGTCGCAGTTTTGACCAGCGGGGCGATTTCAATGCATCTTTTGTCCAACAGACCTGTTTCTGGAAAAGCTCCTCAGTTTTCAGGGAAAAGTGGGGGGCTTTATTCCCTCCCCCGTGTAGCCATGGATCTTTTGAGATATGCTGGCAACGATATCGCCCTCCTGCAAACGGTCAGCACGGGCGCATGATGTGTCCTCGTACGAACATCATGACTGCTGACAGGGAAACATTCTTCCTGCCCGCACGCCTTGTTGCGCTGCAGACAGCACGATAGGACCATGTTCATGCTCAGATTGCTCATTCTTGTTATTCTTCTTGCGGTCCTGATCGTTTTTGCCCTGAGCAATACGGATCTGGAACCCATCTGGCTGGTCTCCTTCGGCTGGCATCTTTCGATTGGCACACTTGTTCTGGGTGTCGGTGTGATTGCGCTCCTGTTCGGGTTTCTGATCGGCCTGATCGGTGACATGCAACAGCGTTCGCGTGCGCGTCGGGCCGAACAGCATGTCCGCACGCTGGAGAGCCAGCTTGTGGACCTTCATCAGCGTCTCGACCGTCTGCAGAACCCGACATCTCCCCTCTCCTCTTCCGTTGCTTCTCCAGAAACAAAGGTCTGACTTCCAGCATGTCGCGCCGCACACGACTGATCGTAGCTCTTGATACCGCTTCGCGTACTCAGGCCCAGCATTGGGCAGACAGTCTGAGAAATGACGTCGACGCCATCAAACTCGGGCTTGAATTTACTTATGCCTGCGGATTGGATGCCGTGAAAACGGTGTCCGAGGGGCATCGATTGTTTCTGGATCTGAAACTGCACGATATTCCCCATACGGTCGCATCGGGTCTTGCCGCCCTTGCCCCGCTGAAGCCGACCCTGACGACCATTCATGCCAGTGGTGGCACGGAAATGATTTCGCGCTCCAGAGAGGCTCTTGAAGCGGCTTTTCCCGAACAGACACAGCGCCCGAAACTGCTGGCGGTTACTGTCCTGACCAGCATGAATGCGGAAGGTCTGCTTGAGACCGGTGTGAATGCAACGCCTCAGGAACAGGTGCTCAGGCTCGGAAAACTGGCTGTTCAGGCCGGCGCAGATGGTCTGATCTGCTCTGCACATGAAATAGCCCCTCTGCGAGATGCTCTGGGTGACGATCCCATTCTGGTCGTTCCCGGTATTCGTCCTGCGGGGAGTGCGGCTGACGATCAGAAACGGATCATGACCCCTGTTCAGGCTGCCGAGGCAGGAGCGGACTGGATCGTTGTCGGCAGACCCATCACGAAAGCCGCCGATCCTATTCTGGCTGCCAGAGCCATCATGGAAGACCTCGCCAGCGTATGACGGGGGTCAAGATCTGCGGCATTCGGGACGTTCAGACGATGGCGCTCTGTGCCCGCCTGAAAGTGGACTGGGTCGGGTTCGTGTTCTGCGAAACCTCTCCCAGAGTTGTGACGGCCGATCAGGCATCACGGCTGCACGATAGCGCACCATCCGCGCAGGAAAACGGCCCCCTTCGGGTCGGCCTCTTTGTCAGAGCAGATGACAGATCGATAGAACAGGTTCTGAAGGCAGTTCCGCTGGATATCCTGCAGATTTACGATACTGCTGACCGTGCGCTCGAAATCCAGTCCCGCTTTGGACGTCCTGTCTGGCGCGCCTGCGGCATCGCCTCACGCGCGGATCTGCCGACAGATCCGCAAATGTCAGGATATGTTATCGAAGCCCCGAAACAGGCACAGGACAGCCGTCCGGGAGGGCTTGGTCGAACCTTTGACTGGTCCCTGACGCAAAACTGGACCTCTCCCTCATTCTGGATGCTTGCAGGCGGTCTGACCCTCCAGAATGTCCGAAACGCAATTCGAGAAAGTCAGGCCCCGGCAGTGGACGTTTCTTCGGGGGTTGAAGCCTCACCGGGCTATAAATCTGCTGAACTGATTGAGAAATTTGTCGCAAATGCCCGAAAGGGGCTTGATCTGAGGTCAAACCTTTCGTAAACACCGCCTCGCTCGACAGGAGAGATGGCCGAGCGGCTTAAGGCGCACGCTTGGAAAGCGTGTGTACGTTAATAGCGTACCGTGGGTTCGAATCCCACTCTCTCCGCCAGCGATACCCCCACCATTAGTGACCGTTATTGACCAAGAGCAGCCAAATCTGCCCTTTTCCTCTATCTGGTTTGCGTCCATTAATGACGAGAACAAACCATGAACCGCAATGCGAATGGGGGTATCAATGGGGGTATCAATGGGGGTATCGTTTGAGAGCTGGGGGTATCGGTGCTGACAGACGTCGCTGTGCGCAAGGCTGCGCCGAAAGAATCGCCGTATAAGCTCAGCGATGCGCAGGGTCTTTATCTGCTGGTAAAGCCGAACGGGACGAAGCTCTGGCGGCTGAAATATCGCTTCGGGGGCAAAGAGAAGGCCCTGTCCTTCGGAGCCTATCCTGAGGTCAGTCTCATCAATGCCAGGCGCGCGCGGGAGAGTGCCCGTGAAGAGTTACGCAATGGGCAGGACCCTTCCCTCACCCGGCAGCAGAAACGTGCTGAAGCCGTCCGGACAGACAATCAGTTCCGCACTGTGGCTCTGGCGTGGATCGCAGCACACGGCAAGCAGTGGACGCCTCAACACCGATCCGAAGTTCAGAGCACACTCGAACGCTTTGCTTTTCCGAAGATTGGAAGCCTTCCCCTCGATGCCATTACGCCCCCGATCGCTTTGGACGTGGTGCATTGCATCGAGAAGAAGCAGGCTGGCGAGACCGCACGACGCGTCCGGCAACGCATGGGGGCGATATTCGCCTATGGGATCGCCTGTGGTCTCGGGACATCCAATCCTGCCGAGCAGATCAAGGGTGCTCTTTCCCCTCTCCAGAAAGGGCAGCAACCAGCCATCATCCACCTTGAGCCGTTGCGGCGCATGATGCGCCGGATTGAGCACACTCCCTCCCATCCCGTCACTCAGCTTGCGCTGCGTTTCCTTGCCCTGACCGCCGTGCGGTCTGGAGAGGTTCGGGGTATGCTGTGGACTGAACTGGAAGGCGATATGTGGATCATCCCATCTGAGCGCATGAAGATGCGTCGGGAACACATCGTGCCGCTTTCGACGCAGGCGCGGGCGATCATTGAGATCATTCGCCCTCTTACCGGACGCGGTCCGCTTGTGTTCCCTAATGCGCGATGGGCGCATAAGCCTATGTCCGAGAATGCGATGGGCTATCTGATAAATCGCGCTGGGTATGCGGGGCAGCATGTTCCGCATGGCTTTCGGGCTTCGTTCTCGTCCATCATGAACGAAAGGCGTCCCGAAGACAGGGCGATCATTGACCTGATGCTGGCCCACGTGCCGAAAGATGCCGTTGAAGCTGCCTACAATCGAGCCCAGCACATAGATCGCAGAAAGCAGATCAGCCAGGAATGGGCCGATCTGCTTTTGAAAGACGCTATGCCGTCTCGAGATCTGCTTCAGACGGTACGGAGGTCGGCAAGCTATTGAGCCAGCGGGCCACGTCGCTTTCGCGCCATCGAACGCAACGGACGCTCAACTGGATCGGGGCCGGGAAACGTCCGGCCTTGATCTTGCGGTAGAGATTGCTTGGCGTGGTCCGGAGCTTGTCGGCCACTTCCTGTGCTGTGAGCAGTTGGTCCAGCGTCTCACTCATCCCCGTTCCTCCGCGTCCATAGCTGCGTCGATGGCGGATCGGAATGTTCTTCCGGTGTAGGCATGGTCGTGCGCCATATCCATGTAGCTGCCATCTTCGGGTTGATCGACTATAACTTCCAAAAGAAAATTCGGCGTTCTGGCGATCCACTCCAGCCGCTCCGTGTCAGTGCGCTGGGTCATGCGGGGTCTCCTGCGATGGGCTTCGATCGAATGTGTTCCCATTTCCAGACGCACGGCCAGAAACCGGGAATTCGAGCTATGCAAAACAGCGCATCAGTCCAAAGAACTTCCATTTCCGCATAAGTGTAGCCATGCTCGTTATCGCAATGCGGCCCAGAAATTAGGGCGCGCTCGCCAGCCTTTGGGCGGTATGTGCAACCGTCACCTTTCATTGGCATAGCCATCACACCCCTCCCTCACGTGTGAGGGCAGCGGCGCTGATCTCTTTGGCCCTGGCTGGGTTCTGAAGGATTTCCACGAGAGCCGTTTCCATGCGGACCTTCTCGTTTCCATGCTCTACAGCTACTTTAGCGGATGCGGCGAGTGCGGCCTCCAGATCCTTAACCCTAGCTTCCAGCGCGGCGACGTTGGCGGGGCCAAGATAAACGGGACGGCAAGGTATACCCATTTCTTCCATTTCTTGAGCATGAGTGGCCGGGTCATCGTGTATGATCTGGAGCCAGCCACTTTTAGCGTCCAGCCATTGCCATCCAACAGGCTGCTGCCCCTCCGCATCCTTCCGGCGCTGTTCCGCTGCGTCTCGGGATTCAGCTTCGAGGATATGGTGCTCGGCAGTTTTCATCGCAGCATCTGGGTCGTCGTTTGCCGGGATTCCAGACGCCAGTGCAGTTAATAGTAGAGATAGGGAAATGACCTGCCCGTCCCGCGTCCGCACCTTCTGTTCCTGCGTCATCGATAGTGCCCCATGTCATCGCGGTCAGGATTAAAGTCGTCATGATCGTTCGTGAGCCAGCGCCACAGGTCACGGATGCAGCGCGCCGCGAGCAGGACCGGGCGGAATAGGTTTGTCATCACTATGTGATCCTCTGTGCCCAGTCTTCCGGGCTTTCGTTGGTGGAGAGAGTGAAGAGCTGGCGGATTTTCTTGAGGAGGTTCTTCATTTCGCGGCGCTCCGGATGGCTTCGGCGGCATTTTCGAAAGCCTCAAAGGCTTCCTGACTGAGTTCACCAAGAGTGACTTCACCTGTTTCAAAATCAGGCAAAGAACCCTGCTCCTGCACGATGGTTTGGGCTTTATCCTCACACACCTTCGCGCACCGTTCCCGCTCCGCTGCTACAGCCTCGGCGAGTTGTTCGGATGTGTAGAGGATCGTACCAAGACGCATATCAGCCCCAGCATCGAGCGTGCGAATCATCGCTCGATCGTCTGACCATCTCCCATCTACGCGGGCAACCGGCTTAATCTCACTCATCTCAAACACTCCCCGGCCGCGAACCGGCCGCAAGTTGGAGCAGGATCACGAGGGCCAGCGCCTCGATCAGGGTGGGGATTTGGGAGGTCATGCTGCAACCTCTTCAGTCGGGTATTCTCTGGGTGTCAGAGCGGCGACGCGGCCGTCGGCGGCAATGGCCTCTGCGATCTCCACGGGCGTTCCGTGGACCAGCATGCGGCCGGACGGCGTGATGTAGTCGGCCATGTGCAGCCATGATCCGATCCCGCGCATATCGCCTGTGCCCATAACAGGAAATGCAGGACCGACTTCAGAGACAGGCAGCAGGATTGCTTCAGAAGAACCATTCTTATGTACGGGATAAACCAGAAGAAAATCAGCCATCACGCGCTCCACTTCTCAGCATTCAACAAGCCGCTCTCACGGCGGATTTCGTTGTCATCGTGTCGGAGGTCGGAGAGGCACGGCAGGGCCGCTGCACGCTCGATCCGCTCCATGAGGAGAGAGCGTGCAATCACGTCGCTCAGGTCCTCGTTGATCTCGCTGGGGTGGGTCATGCCGCTTCTTCCATGCGCTTCATCTCGAAGTAGATCCGGGCGCAGGCCCGGACATCGACCAGGGCGTCATGCGCGCCCTCAAGCGTCTCGCCGTAGAAGTGCTGAATGCACTCTTCGAGCTTCGGCGCTTTGGGTTTGATGATCCCGGCCGCCCGCATGCGAGGCGTCGGCGGCAGGTTCACGAGTGGTGTGGCCGCTTCCATCGTGCAGAACTGTGCTTCCGGCAGCTTCCATTCAGTCCGCTTTGCTCGGGCGAACATCGTCGCCACGATCTGCCGGTCGAACTTGATGTTGTGCGCAACCAGAAGATCAGCCCGGCTCGTCAGGTCATAGAACAGGACCGCGGCGACTTGCTCGCGGATGCCGTAGCGCGCGGCCTTCTCCGTCGTGATACCGTGGATGGCGGCGGTCGCATCAGGAACTGTCCAGCCCTCCGGACGGATGATGACGTTCACGCACGCCTCTTCCCGCCCCTGATCGTCCGTCAGGATGGCTGCGAGCTGCACGCAATGCGGCTGATCCTCATGGCCGGTTGGAAGTCCGGGCTTTGCAAAGCCAGTCGTCTCCGTATCAAAGAAGAGAATGCTCATGCCGGCATCTCCTCAGCCGGGACTTCCGCGTTGGCATCGGCCTGCTGGCGCTCCTGCTCATGAAGGAAGCCGTAGCGATCTGCGAACAGGTCGGTGACGTCAGCCAGAACTTCCTCAGAAATCGGGCGTCCCGCATCGCGCGCCTTGGCCTGCGTTTGCTCCCACTTCTTTTCAAGGGCGAGAATGCAGCCGGTGTCAGAGCAAGCCTTGAGACGACTGGTGAAGAACGCGACGTAATCCACCGGGCGTTCTTCTTGGATCTGCTGGCGCGGATCCTGTTTCGTCTCAGGCGTCACGTCCACGACATGACCAGAGGGAGCGTCAAACTCTTCCGGCGCGTAAACGCCAAGCATGACCTCAGGCGTGTGGCGACGAGCCCAGACCCGAGCCGAATGATAGGACAGCATCTGGTCCGGTGTTTTCGTCCACCACTGATTGTCCGTCTTGGCGTCCTTCAACAGGACTTCGACCGTGCGCGGCTTCTTCTCGCCGCGGATCAGGCCGGAACAGATAACCTTGCGTCCCTGCCCGTCTCCCTCGAACTCGTAGTTCAGGCGCCCGTCAAGAACGCCGCTCGTCTGGATGGCTGCTGCGACCAACTTGCCCTCGAAGCACATCTTGCCACGGACCACAGCCGTCGCCTGGGCCACCGCGAAAGGTGACATCTGCCAACGCATCGCCTGCTCGATTACCATCAGGCAATCACCCGGACTGCCCTGTAGGTGGTTCGGAACCATCTTTGCGGATGACATGGCTTTGGCGAGGTGCATGGCCCCCGTCATTCCCTCGATCGCGAAGCCGCCTGCCTGCGTCGTCGTAACTGCGTTCATCGTCTCAAGCCCTTCCTGCGATGACAGGAGGCGTGCGCAGGACGCGCGCCACGATCCGGGACAGGCCCGCTACGGTCTGGCTCTTGAGCTGCCGGTCAGTATCGAGTGCAAGGTTCGCGGCATCGAGATAACGCTGCCAGTGCAGGTCATGCTCTGCACGGTCGCCCGCCATATCGGCCCGGCCCGCGGCATTCAGGCTCACGCATGCGGCCTTGCGGAACTGACGGCGCTTCATTTCCAGATATGGAACTGATGCTTTGGACACAGTTCGGGCGTTTGCTGTTTCACGCATTTCAGAAATTCCTGTCGTTTACTTGCTGGTCAAGCGGCGATGGGTAAGTTGATCTGATGCAGAGGATATTTCAGCGTTCGCGCTACTTCCCCGCATTGAAATGAAAGTCGCCTCAGCTCTTCTGCCGCGCCCGGATCGTCACTGATCCGATATGCGATTTCCTGAACCTTCAGCAGTAAGGCCGCAGCCGTGGACAGATCATGGGCGGTGATATCAGGCATCACATCACTGCCTCATATTTTGCGACCCAGTCTTTGCACCACTCCAGGGCGCGCGCGTCGCTGTTGCTATGACGTGCAATCTGGCCTCTGCGGAGTTGGCCATCTGCCATCTTCTCGTAAATTCCGAGGCCCGTCTGTTCTTCGAACACTGCAAAGTGGGGTGTGTCGTGGAGCTTGCGGACCGTGCCGAACGGGCCAGGATACAACGCGATCCACTTCTCGAAATTGATGGTCCGGACAAGTGGAAATCCGAAGTCGCTCAACAGAGGCTCAGCGTTGGCGCGTGCGCTCTGTGAGAAATTGTCAGGCAGGTTCGCCATTGTGGTTCTTCCTCGCCGCTTCGTGCGGTGTGGGACTATATGTGCGATATCGTCACACAGGCGTCAAGCGATAAAATCGCACATGTATGATTTTATCGATTTTGTCGCACAAAAAGAAACCCGGCTCTCACCGGGTCTCTGTCAGTTCAGCGGTTCAGGAGGCTCTTGTATGGGCTCTGGCTCGTCACTCAGGGGCGGAAGCGGTGGAGGCTGAACAGGTGGCACTGGATAAGGCACAGGCAGTCCGCAGGCGGCATGAGTATGAGGCACGACCCTCTCCATCTCCATTGGCGGGTGACGATTGTTCAAAGCCTGTCTGTCGTGAGGGTTCGGTCTGGGTAAAAAGAAACCCGGCCAGAGCCGGGCTTAAACCTGATCTCAATTATTGGACCTGATCTACATATAATTCCCTTAAAGTCATCCAATCGATTGAGTACATTGGGCTAACTTGTAAATAGTATACCCCGAATTCCGGAAAAATGAAATTTGATGCAGAAAGAACAGCAATACCCGGGCGTGACCAGTCAATAAGATTTAGATACGCTATAGTGTCGGTGATGGGAAATCCTTGCTCATTTACCACTCTAACCCTAAAGCTTCTTAATTCTAGACCTTTGGTGTTTATTTCAAACCTTATACAAAATTTATTCATAACTAATGGAGCTTGGTAAGAGACAATTCTGCCCGCGTTTGCACCGATTATAAATGTTAGGCCACTGTCTTCATACCTAACATCTTCCGAAAACGTAACAGATTTAAAAAAATTACTAAACATTACAAGGTTCTCTATTTATTTCTTGAACTATATTTGTTCGAGAATTTGTTAAAAGTTCGTTTGTAACTATTCTTTCGTCCAAACCAACTCTACCGGAATTGGCCTCAATATTAATAAAAATATTATTCAAGGATTCCGGAACAATTAAATTTGACCATCCTTGTCGTTTCATTGCGCAGTATAGTTTTGAGATAGTTTTTAGCGTAGGATTTCCTTTCAAGTTCATCCACTTATTAATGGTGCTTATATCTACACCAATTTCTTTTGCCATTTCTGCTTGAGTAAGTCCTCGACGCTCTACTTCCTCAGCAAAAGTTTTCTGCAGTGCTTCAAAAAGATCCTCGACAAGAAGAGAGTGCGTCTTTTGTTCAGGAGAAAGTTCGATTTGAAAGGACATGTTCCGTCTCCGTTCCTGTGATTGGCACTATTGCAGGGTTATCCAGTTCTAAAATGTATTGCTCAATAGCGTCGACATAGGGCAGCCATCTATCCTCTTCGGAGGCAGCATGCAGAAAGTTGGCATCTGCGCCGCTGTGCAGAATTAAGCAGTTTCTAGACGGAAACCAGCCGAAAAGGCGCACATCCGTAGTTTTCAGCTCCCAGACGGCTTTATGTACTGGCCTGAGGTTCCTTATGTCATGGGGGTAAACCATCTTTCTACCCTCACAAAATCTGTGAAATTTTGCATAGACCTGCGCAATTGGCGTCGGATCGTCAGGATCATCAGGTGTGATCTGTTCCAACTCCTTCCCAAACCAATGTAAGAAATTTGGCGTGGCCCATATTTCCCTGAGACTGCCGTCTTTCAATGGAGGAGTTGGCACGAACCTCTCCAATCCTAAACTTGAAAAAACATCCACTGATCTTGCAATATATTGCACTTCTGGCGCGCTTTGCAAGTTGGATCCAACGCATTCTAGTTCGCTAAGTGCTACATGTGTGCTTTTTGGTTGGGTTCCAGTCACTTCCAAGTCCACTTCCCAACGACGCGGCCGTTGATCTCAATCTCAGAGAGCAGAACCTCGTCCGTGTCATAGGTCTTGTTCACACTGATAATGCGAACGCGCTCAGGGTCACTGCGGGGCACTAGCTGAAGCTGCTTGATGACGACGCCATGACCGTTCCAAAGCACATAGACGCCATCATGGCTCATGAGCTTGTGGTGCGTATCAACCAGCACCCGGTCGCCCGGCATGAAGTCGGGCTCCATCGAGTTCCCGATTACCCGCACCACGGCAAGGCCTGAGCTGTCAGGCACATAGTTTTCAAGAAATGCTTTTGGCAGCGTCCATGTGGCGAGAGAAGTGTGCATGTCCCCCTCCCCGCCGTTTTCAGCCACGAGAGCCCCACCTCCAGCTTGCGGCGAAACGTCAAATTCGTTGATGACGACTTCGCCATGCTTGGGGTTTTTGGTTCGCTCCATGCGTTCTGCGCGTTCGATACTGGGAGCGATGCCGTCAGTTCCAGGCGCCACCCCCGCCAATGCCCAGACCTCGCCAGCAGTTATCGGCGGGTCGCCACGGTCAAGGAGAAGCGGCAACATGGTCTTGACCAGATCTACTGGCAGATAGGGCTTTTTGTATTTCCCCTCGTAGGAGGCATACGTCGAGTACCGTTCTCCATACCCCAAAGCCTGGGCGAACTCGCGTACGGTATAGCCGCCGCGCAAGCGCAACGCCTTTAATCGGTCATTGACGGGCAAATCTGTCATTTCTCCACTATGTGCGAAATAGATGCACATGTCTGTGCGAAAAAGTCATTGCTATTTGTGTGAAGGTGTCGCACATATCGCACATGACCAACGCACTCGTTATCATCGAGGAGCAAGGGGGCACACGCTCACTGGCTCGCAAGCTCGGACTTTCGCCGTCCACCGTTCAGTCGTGGAAGCGAAAGGGAAGCATCCCGGCAAGCCGGGTCCCTGCAATTGCAACCGTCACGGGAATGCCTTTGAGCGAGCTGCTGAAGGCCTGCCTTCCGCCCCTCCCCACCCGCGCCAAGCGGAAGGAGGTGGCGTGATGGGAGACGAAACTAATCGCCTCATCTTGGCTGAGCTTAGAACCCTCAACGCCAGGCTGGATCGCATCGTGCCCGGCATCGAGGGGATTGTTCGCCCCTTTATGTGGCAAACAGGCAGGCAGGCTATTGAGCAGTTAATTGCAATACAGACGACACCCACTTCTCTGCATCAGCGAGCGGAACAGCAGGAAGATCCTGAACGCGGAACTCCAAAGTTATCAACGCATTGTCGGGGTACACAGGTTGACCGGGTGTATTCACGCCTGAGACATTTAGTACGACGCGCACTTCGTGTTCAGAGCGACCAAGAATTTGGTTCTGAACAGGCTGAGTTTGTAGGGAAACAATTTTACGAACAGACATCAAATTCATCCAATGTAATGGAAAACAAAATCGGGGACTCGGTTGCCGCCGATCCCCGCAATGACGCTACGCCCGATACTTCCGCGAAGGGAGTCCGGGACGATGGTTGATTTCGCCTCTATTGCCTTCTGCGCCCTGTCCTTCGCCGCGTTCATCCGGGTGCACTTCGCCGGGAGGGTCGCACAATGACCGCCCGCCACGACTGGACCCCATACATCCCCGAGGTCGAGACGATGCTGCGGGCCGGGAAGACCCGTCGTGAGATCGCCAGCCATCTGGGGGTGAAGGAGACTTCCCTCTCCTCGATGATCGGCCGTCATGGCCTTGCGGGCCTGTCGCCGAACGGCAGCGCAACAGGTGGATCGTCTCTCCAGAACACGCACAACCGCATCGACTGGGAGCCGCTGATGCCGACGCTTCTTGAAATGATGGAGCGCAATGAAAGCGCGACCGTCATCGCAAAGAAGCTCGGCGTCTCACCGGCTTCGCTGTCGGCTGCGATGGATCGACAGGTGCCGAAAGCCATCCGCACCAAATGGAAGATGGCGCGCCACGAAGCCACGCATCCCAAGAAGGGGCGTGCCGAACCGGTCCTGCGTGGCCCGCTCGAACCGTTCTCGGACGTGTCGTGGCGTGCGTTGTTCGGTGGTCATGCGCCTCCTGTGCCGGACTGTGCGTTCGGTCGGGATCGCGGGTTGCACTGAGCCTCAGCCCCAGATGTCCGCCCCAACCAACATCGCCAGTTTGAGTGCCAGGTGGTCTTTGACCTCCTGCGGCTGTCGGCTGTGCAGAGTGCCCCAGAGCTGGGCATCCCTGCACAGTGCAACGGCTAGATGCGGCGTGTCCGCATCGATCTCGAATTGTGGTGTCTGGGGCGCGTCTCCTTCCATTGCTGTTGCTCCTTCTCTGCTCGGTGACACGGCAGAGAATGGAGAAAACAGATGCGTAATGCTTGGTCCAAGACAGACCAACGTTGGTCCTTTTCAGACACAAGGAGGGCCACGATGAGCGCTGCCCTCCGCCCGATACGTGCTTCCTTACTCGACGTCATTGCGCGCGAGTTCAAGCCGTATCGGTTTGCTCAAGAGATGTTGGCCCGCGCGTCGAACAAGACGCCCCGGACTGCGAAGAATTGGCTCTCAGGATCAAGCGCGCCCGACATTGAGGCGCTGATTGAACTGATGGCCTCCTGCAACTCCATTGCGGACGAGGTTGAACGCCTCGTCGCAGAGCGCCGCAAGGCGCGTGAGGACACACAATGCCTTGGTTCACCCTTAAACTAGGCCGGTTTGGGTTCGGCCATCACGCGGGGCCGCCTCCGTCATACCGGTTCGCTTGGCTGCGCATCCTTTGGCGCGATTGGGATGCCTGGTCCTCTTGGGCTGAGGCCGAGATGGCCCGGTATCAGCGCGCTCTCAATGCTGCCCGTGAGGAGCTTCGGAAATGAGCCAAGACATCAGCGGGCGCCCGATTGCAGCCATGAAATCAGTTCTTGCGGATGCCGTTGATCTGGCGGGCGGTCAGCGTGCGTGGTCGCGCAAGACTGGGATCAGCCAGACCGACGTATCTCTGACACTCAACGGACACCGTGAAATCTCACAGCCGATCCTTAACGCGCTCGGCTACGTCACGCAGACCGTGTGCATCCCAATGCAGGGGCAGAACCGTTGAAATGCGAACCTATTACAACGAATGGGATGCACCCACGGCCGCATGGCTCCAAGAGCTTGGCGCTGGACGTCATCTGCTCCCCGGGCACATCGATACCCGGTCAATTCGAGATGTTCATCCCGATGACGTCGCCGGATACGACCAGTGTCATTTCTTCGCCGGGATTGGTGGATGGCCGCTCGCACTCCGATGGGCCGGTCTTGAGAACGTGCCTGGTATCTGGACCGGCTCACCTCCCTGTCAGCCATTCTCTGTTGCGGGTAAAGGCCTCGCCCAATCCGACGAGCGGCACCTTGCGCCCGTCTGGCTCGATCTCATCCGTGAGTGCAAACCTGTCCTCTTGTTTGGCGAACAGGTTGCGGACGCGATTGGGAAAGGATGGCTCGACGATCTATTCGATGCGCTGGAGCGAGAAGGTTACGCCTGCGGAGCGGCCGTATTGCCAGCTTGTAGCGTCGGCGCGCCGCACATCCGTAAGCGATTGTTCTTCGGAGCAGTCAGGGTGGAACACGCCCACCTGCAACGTGTTCAACCAACCAGAAACAGCGCGCGGGCTTCGCACCCTGGCTGGACAAAGCAAGCTGTCTGGCTGGCCGACGACTACAAAAACGGATGCAAGCCGAGGCGAGAAATACAACCCCTTCGCTGCGAACATGACGCTGAACATGGCGGTGCAGAGAGCAGGCTGGCCGACACCGACCGCTCACGATTGGAAGGGATCAGGCCCGACGTTGATCCGCAAGGACGGCACGGATCGGACCTTCGATCGATGCGACTACCTGGTGACCTTCGGGATCAACCTAGACCAGCCCCTCCGCATAACGGCGGCTGGGAGAGTGCTGATTGGCTCGGATGCAGGGACGGCAAGTTCCGGCCAGTTGAACCCGGCACACAGCCGCTGGCTCATGGGCTACCCGCCCGAGTGGGACGATTGCGCGGTTACGGCAATGCCATCGTCCCGCAAGTCGCAGCGGCCTTCATCACGGAATTCCTCGGTGCATATGCCGAAATGCAAGAAAATCTCTGAACGGGACATCGAACATGTCTGACATGACCGGCCATAATTCTGACGCCGCCGTGGGCGGTATCGCTGCCGATCGCCTACGCTCCATCATCGAGCGGGTTGAGCGATTGGAAGAGGAGCGCAAAGCCCTCTCCGGCGACATCAAGGACATCTTCTCCGAGGCCAAATCTGCCGGGTTTGACGTGAAAGTCATCAAGCAGATCATCCGTATCCGGAAGCAGGAACCTGCCGATGTGGAAGAGCAGGAAACGCTGCTCGACGTTTACCGCCGTGCTTTGGGGATGTGACGCCATGAGCAACGAAGAGGATAGGCTCCATACCCACATCTGGCGCGCCCTGCAGATCCTTCTGCCGGAGGACGTTGTGGCCTGGAGTAATGAGAACCGGCGCAACGGACAGCGCGAAGGTGCACGACGCAAGGCGCGCGGCTGCATCGCGGGTGTGCCGGACATGCAGTTCACGCACGCAGGCCGCACGCTCTACGTCGAGATCAAGACGCCTACGGGCACCGTATCGAAAGAGCAGCGAGCGCTGCACAAGCGCCTCAAGTCCACGGGCGCACCTGTCGCTGTGTGCCGGTGCCTGGATGACGTGATCGGCTTCCTGTCCCGCGAGGGCATTTCTTTGCGTGGGGAGGTGCTGGCATGAGCGCACGCAGATGGGCAAAATTCTGGTGGCAGGACTGGCAACGCGATCCGGCGCTGCGAATGTGCTCGCTCGCAGCACGCGGCGCTTGGATCGAGATGCTTTGCCTGATGGCAGACGCTGATCCGGTCGGACACCTACTGGTCAATGGACGTTCGCCAAATATGCGGCAGCTTTCAGCCGTGCTGGGATGCTCCGAACGTGAGGCCACAAAGCTGGTGGCTGAACTCGAAGAAAACGGAGTTTTCAGCCGTACAGATGCCGGAACAATCTTCAGCCGCCGCATGGTCAGGGATAAGGCCATCAGTGATGAAGCCGCCGCCAACGGTAAGAAAGGGGGTAATCCCAACATTACCGGAAAGGCAAAGCGCAAGGTTAAGGGTGAAGACGCAGAGGGGTTAACCCCCTCCCTTAAGGCAAACGCAACCCCTCCCCTTAAACACCAAGAAACAGAAGCAGAAGCAGATACAGAAAGAAAGAACTCACTGCGTGAGTTAGAAAGCGCGCCTGCCGACGCGCCGCCCGCCCCCGCACCGAAATCGGAAAAGTCGAAACGCGCTTCCCGCCTCCCTGCCGGCTGGCAGCCATCGCTGGAGATGGCCGAGTTTGCCCGATCAAACGGCGTCGATCCTGAGCGAACAGCCGCAGTTTTCCGCGATTATTGGCTCGGAGTTCCCGATCCCAAAGGCCGCAAAACTGACTGGAACGCGACGTGGCGGAACTGGGTTCGGCGTGAGGATGGAATGCGGATTCCGGCCGCTCCGAGCAAGGCGCAGCAACGGGCTGACAACGCGGAAGCGTGGAAATCCGGCGTGATGCTGGAGGGGTACTGACCATGGCAGACATCGCAAAAATCCACCGTGGGGCCATCGCCAAGACTGCGGCCTACGTCCCGGTAAGCGGCGACCTCAGGGCCCTGATCTCGGCAAAGCGCGAAGGGTATCTCTGGCGGTCCGACCTGACGCCCGATCGCCTTGCAGCGGTCCGTCAGCAGCTTGCCAGGGCCGAAGCCGCCGCGAACCCGCCTCCGTTCGAGGGGATCAAGACCTGGCTGGCCAAGCTCGCAACGCTGGTGTCGAACGCCCCTGTCCCGTCTGGCGAAATCTGCGCGGTTTTCGCGGAGGTTTGCTCGGACATTCCGGACGGCGCCTGGACGCCAGAAACCCGGATCGCATGGACCCGGCAGGCAGACCGCAACGGCTATCCCGTCGGATCACGCTGGCCTGCACCGGGCGAGCTGTATGCGCATCTCCGCCCCTATGCCGAGCAGATCCGGTCCGAGGTCACTGGCCTGCGGGAAATACTCGCCATGGCGGAACAGCCGCATGAGCCGGAGCGCAAGCGGCCTGATGCGCAGGAGATGGCTCGGGCTGGTGCGCTGGCCGACGCCGTGATCCGGGAATTGCAGGCAGCAACGGGCGAAGGACTGGAATCAGGTCCGATATTGTTCTGAGGCGTGCAAAGGCGCTCCAAAGTCATAAAATCTGTTGATTTCAAACTCTACGGACGATCTTGCGCTCTTACAAAAAACAGAAAATTTGGGAAAGCTTCATGCGCCTCATTCTTGCATCGCTAACCGTGGTAATTCTCGCAGGATGCACCTGCAATTCACACAAGCCGCAGCACCATGAAACGGCGGCCTGCATGAACTACCGGGCTATGATGACCGCGCCTATGCCGCCAGACGCTATGCAGCGGCTTCAGGAGAAGTGTGCGGCGTCACGTGGTAGATGAGTTTCCGAGGCCAGGGTGGATGTGCAGCGGATAGCCTCGCTTTCACCCTACTTTCTCTACTTTTACCTCGTAGTCAGCCAGTGGAAGTTTCTCAGCTTCGCCGGTGACAGGTAGTGTTTCATATGCACTCTGAATCAAATAATTGCGTGTATGTCGCAATATATTATCATCCACAGCCGGAATTTGCTTTTTTCCATACATGGCAATGTCATCTAGCCAAATTGTATTATTCATTTCTTCGTCGTTTGCTTTGAAAGTGACGCGGTAATTACCCGGAGCGAGAATTTCTTCATTCATGAATGACAATTCCTTCAAATTTCAATTAGCGCAAATGAGCCTATAATTTTCGTAGAAAATATCTACAAAAAAATGCCCCGAAGGGCGGTTAAGGTATTCATGCCGGGATAATGCTTCGCTTGATTGCGGTATGAGGAAAAAGCCCCAGAAACCGCTCTTTTCGTTTCTGAGCGTAGGGTGTTTTCGGTGTGTAATCATTGATCTCGTACCACATGTCTGCGTCTTCCTGAGACTGCGGGGCACCTGACCATCGCATGGCTTCCCAGCGATCCATGGCCGTCATCAGGATCATGTCTGTGGTGATGAACGGGGCCTTGGTTTGGGCGCGCTCCTGCTGACGTTCAGTCGTGTCGAGCGGCACGTATTCCATGACTTCGGAACCCCGCGCCACCGTGGAGCGGGTCTCCATCTGCATCAGGTTCGGATCAATCTTCGCGCCCGGCACGATCTGGGCCAGCTTTGCCAGACCTTTCGGCAGGACCTTTACCGTATCGCGGGTCTTTTCCTCGCCGTTCGGATCTGTGTAGGTGCCGATCTTGTGCCAGAGATACCCGGCGTCGATCTTGGCCTGATAGGCCAGCCAGTTCTTCGCGTTGTTCCGACGATAGATCCACTGCGACGTCGCCATGAACGCGATCAGCGCCTTGGGCTTCACTTGCAGGATCTTCGCCGCTTCCGTCAGGCCGTATGAGCCGTCTGCCGTGCTGATCCGGTCCAGGGCGGCTACCTTGGGCGCTGCTTCTGCCAACTCCCGCTGCCGGATCGCAACTGTGTTGAGGAGGATGTCGTTCTTCTCGGACAACTCAGCCGCGAGACGGAGTGCCTCGGTCATGGTTTTCGGGACGGCGATCTGAGAGGTAGCGGTTTCTAGTTCCATCAGGCGGTCAATCACCTTGAGGCGCAGATCGGCCCTATAGCCGGTGATCAGGTTCATGGTCAGGTTTTTGGGGAGGGCATATTCTTCGTATTGCTGCCCGTTCTGGGGGTCTGCCCAAGTTTGGGCATACCCCTTTTCGTCCAAATTCAGATCCGAAAGCATCTTCCGAATATCGCGCAGGACGTGGCGATGCGGTTTTCCCGTCAGTTCCGCGATCTCGCGGGAGGACATCGTAACGGCGATATTGGCGAGAGACGCGCTCATGCTTCGTCTCCCTTCACCATGATCGGCATGATCGACACGGAAAACTTCCGGTCGAACAGAAGACGAAAAGTCGCAATTGTGGTATGAATGGCCTTAGCCATGGCCGGGAGCCTCCGGTTGGTGGTTAGGGCCGGTTGGAAGGTGGTGCTTCCCTCCGGCCTGTTTTTACGTTAGACGTAAAAGCATGAATACGTCAACAAAAAACGTAATACGTAAAAAGGGGCGGCCGCCGACGGGAACCGACCCGATGTTGGCTGGCCGAGTTCCTGCCGAAATGATCAAGGCTGTGGCTGAGTGGGCGGCTGCGAAAGGCGTCAGTCGCTCTGAAGCTATTCGCCGCTTGATCCAGAAAGGGTTAGAGACAATGGAAGGCTAGAGGTTCGGCTCAGGCGGAAGTCTGAATGGTTCTTCGATTTTCCTGTCAATTTTTTCGACGCGACTTTGTAGGTCGAGAATGCTTTCGTGTATGTTCTCTAGCGCGCTCCCATTTGTCTGATCATAGAATATTTTTCGCATGTTCGTATCTATATTGGATATTTCGGCCTGAACCCTCAATAAGGCTTTTTCAATTCTACTTCCCGCATAATAAACGGCGTAGATCAGAACGCACAAAGCACCGAATATCCATTCAGGCGTGATCTGAGGCATATTATATTCCCTTTTGTTTGGCGGGAATTATTCGACCAGGAAACTTGATTCGACAATTGAGATTCTTTGCGGTCACGGTATACGTTTTTTTACATAATTTTATTGCCGTATGGGATATTTCAAATGAAGGTATTTTTAAGCTGGTCTGGAAAAAAAAGCCACGAGGTAGCAAAATTACTACAAGAATGGATAGCTTGCGTCATACAGTCAAGCGATCCGTGGCTATCCTCAAACAATATAGATGCCGGCTCTGTCTGGTTTAGCGAAATTCAAACCCAACTGGCTGATACATCGATAGGAATAATATGCCTTACAAATGAAAATAAAGATAAACCTTGGATATTATTCGAAGCCGGAGCTCTCGCTAAAGGAATATCCAATAACAAGGTTGTTGTTTTGTTGTGCGATTTATCTTCTTCGGATATCCAGCCGCCATTATCTCAATTTAATTGTATAACTCCAGATCAACAAGGAATGAAAAGACTTTTTCAAGCCATTAATAGTCATTCTCCGTCAGAGTTTTTGAAGCCAACTGTTTTAGACGCGACATTCGAAGTTTTTTGGGAAAAATTCAAAGATAGGCTAGCGAAATCTATATCTATAAATCAAAAATCAACACAATCACCTGTAAGATCTGACTCTGACATACTTAAGGAAATACTTGCATCAACTCGCGGATTATCTCACAGAATGAATTTATTAGAAGAAAATATGATTAGTGGAAATTACAAAGATGAATCCACAGCTCATATCAAAGCCAAAAAAAATGCAGAAACTCCTTACAAAAAAAATATGACGGCGAAGGAAATAGTAGAATGGGTCAGCAACATGAGCAGCATAGATGAAGACGTGATTTGGAAAAAACATGTAGATGAATAGTCGATCTACGATTTGCCATTCAGCGGTATCCTGTTACCGGTTTTGCTTGTACCAAACCCAGCCTGATGATAGGCTGGACCTATGAACAAACCCCCTGCCAACAGCGGTAAGCAGCGGAAGAAAATGCCTGTTGGTCGGCCGTTTCAGAAAGGCCAGAGCGGCAATCCTTCGGGCCTTCCAAAAGACATTCGCGAGGTGATCGCCCTCGCCCGTTCGCACACAGTCACGGCCATTACGGCGCTTGCGGAAATTGCTGGCAGTCCGGCCTCTCCGGAAAGTGCGCGCGTCTCTGCCGCCAATGCTCTGCTCGACCGCGCTTGGGGTAAGGCGAAAGAGACTGTCGAGATCAGTGGACAGGATGGCGCCCCGCTCGGCCTCGTCGTGACCGTGGTTCGACCGAGTGAGTGAGGTCCAGTTCCCTGAGAGCCTCGCCTTCCTGTTCGAGTCTGCGCGTTACAAGGTCGCGTATGGCGGTCGAGGATCGGGCAAGTCTTGGGGCATGGCTCTTGCTCTGCTGATCCAAGGTGCTGAGAAGCCGATCCGCGTTCTGTGCGCGCGTGAGTTTCAGAAGTCCATCTCTGACTCTGTTCACTCGCTGCTGGCTGACCATATTGCGCGTAATCCCGCCCTGGCGAGCTTCTACACGGTCCAGAACACGACGATCATCGGGCGCAACGGGACGGAGTTCATCTTCGCGGGTCTGCGGCACAACATCGCATCGATCAAATCTATCGAAGGCATTGATCGTTGCTGGATCGAGGAAGCGCAGACGATCACCAAAGGCAGCCTCGATATTCTCATTCCGACGATCCGTAAGGAAGGCTCTGAGATCTGGCTTGGCTTCAATCCCGAGCTTGCTGAGGATGAAGTCTATCGTCGGTTCGTTCTGAACCCTCCGCGCAATGCGATTGTTCGGAAGGTGAACTGGGATCAGAACCCGTTCTTCCCTGCCGTGTTGCGCGAAGAAATGGAGCAGCTCAAGGCCGCGGATTACGACGCATGGCTGAACGTCTGGCAGGGCAATCCCAAGCAGGTTCTTGAGGGCGCGATCTATGCCAGCGAGATCAGACAGGCCACGGACGAGCAGCGCATTTGCCGCGTGGAATATGACCCTTCTGCGCCTGTCTTCACAGCTTGGGATCTGGGTTGGTCTGACATGACCAGCATCTGGTTCTGGCAGAAGATCGGCTTCGATATTCGGGTGATCGACTTCTATCAGAACCGAATGGAAGGCCTCGACCATTACGTCAGCGTGCTGGAGCGGCGCGGCTACAAGTACGAGCGGCATTTCCTTCCGCATGATGCTAATCAAGGCCAGCTCTCGGCGGCCGGAAAAACGATTGCGGCCCAACTACGTGCGCGTTCGATGCCGATCACGGTTCTGCCTCAGCTTCCTATATCGGCAGGAATAAGCGCGGCTCGTACCTTGTTTCCTCGCGTGTGGTTTGATGAGCAAGCCACAGCGGACGGAATGAACGCCCTGCGACGGTACCGCTACGATGTGGACCAGCAGACGGGGCAGTTCAGCAAGAAGCCGCTGCACGATGATGCCTCACATGGAGCCGACGCATTCCGGCAGTTGGCTGTGGCGATCAATGACCCGAAACCACGAGCAGAACGCAAACCGATCGCGCGTCCATCGTTCATAGGGAATTCTGGCGGATGGATGGGAATGTAATCGTCTCAGCCTATTGAATTTGGTTGTACTGACGGAATCTCATGTGGTATTTGAATACCTCATGAGCGCACGCCTCCAAGAAACAGATGACGTCCTCCACGAAGTACAGGAGCGGTTTGAAGCAGCTCGTGATTTCGAGGCGCAGTGGCGTAAGCGTGCGCTTGAGGATCTGCGGTTCTTCCATGCGGATGCCTATAATCATGCGCAATGGGACAGCGCAGTCTATCAGGCGCGTTCCGGCACGTTTGGCGGCTCCCCTCGCCCATGTCTGACGATCAACAAAGTTCAGCAGCACGTCTTCCAGATCGAGAACGACGCGCGGCAGTCGCAAATGGGCATGAAGGTCAATGCGACCGGCTTTGGCTCGACCGAAAAAGCGGCCGACGTGATCGAAGGCATTATTCGGCATATCGAGTACCAGTCGAATGCTCAGCAGAATGCCTATAACTGCGCCATTCAAGGGCAGGTTCGCCAAGGCATGGGCTGGGTCCATGTCGTCACAGACTACGTGCGTGGGCAAGACAGCTTCGACCAGGACTTCTTCATCAAGTCCGTGCCTGACCCACGCTCAGTCTATTCAGATCCAAACACGCAAGAGCCCGATCATTCGGACATGCAGTGGGCGATGATTGTGGAAGAAATGCCGCGCGCTGAGTTTGAGCGGCTTTATCCCGGGCATGAGGACGTCAAGGGCGCACCGCTGTCTATCGCGACGGACAGTGATGATCGGACGGATGCGACCGAGCGCGATATTGTGCGGGTGTTTCGCTACTACCGAAGAAGCGAAGAGAAAGACACGCTCTGGGCCTGTCCGATCCCGCAGCCGGATGGCTCCGTCGTCACGCAGCCGATGCGCGAGAGCGAGATGCCGCCTGAGATGGTGGACATGTGCCGGGTGATGAAGGCGCAGTCACGTTCCATCACGCGTCCGCAGGTTGAGTTCTTCTTGATCGCAGGGAATGAGGTCATTTCTTCCGGCCTGACCGTGTTCCAGCATATTCCGTTGGTGCCGTTCGTCGGCGTCGAAAGCGTGATCGATGGCCGCCTAGACCGCTGTGGCTTGGTCCGTTCCCTCATCGATCCACAGCGCATGTTCAATTACAGCGCGTCGGCGTTCGTGGAGAGCATCGCCACACAGACGAAATCGCCCTGGCTGGTCGATGAGCGGTCTATTGAGGGATACGAGAACCAATGGGCCAACGCGAACACGTCCAATCAGGCGTGGTTGCCGTATCGCTCCATAGATCCAGACACATCAGAAGCATTGCAGGCCCCGCAACGGCTTGACCCGCCAACCGGCAGCACGGGCCACATGCAGGCCATGCAGAACGCCGATCTGCAAATGCAGATGGTCACGGGTCAGTATCAGGCCGAGATGGGCGCGCCGGGGAATGAGAAATCCGGCAAGGCAATCAATGAGCGCCAGCGCCAGTCCGATACTGCGAACTATCATTACACCGACAATCAGGGCATGGCACTCCGTCTCTTGGGCCGCATCCTGATTGCCGCCATTCCGCTCGTGTACGACACGGCCCGCGCCGTTCAGGTGCTCGGCATGGATGGCACGCAGTCCAGTGCCATTGTGGACCCTCAGGCCGCACAGGCTGCGCAGGTTGTCCTGCCCCCCGGACCCGATGGTCAGCCCGCACAGCCGCAGCAGAACCTGACGTTCGAGCAGCAGCTTGCGCAGGAAGGCGCGATCCTCGCGGTCAATCCGACGATCGGGCGCTATGATGTCGAGGCAGACGTTGGACCAGCCTTCGCCACACGCCGCCAGGATACGTTCAATAGCCTGATGCAGGTCCTGCAAGCCAATCCCGCCATCATGGCGCAGATCGGTGATCTGTTCTTCAAGGCCGCTGACTTCCCGCTTGCTGACGAGATTGCCGACCGGCTCAAGCCTGCGTCGGATGATCCGCGCCTTGGACAGGCGGAGCAGACGATCCAGCAGCTAAAGGCGCAGTTGCAGCAGGTCGGGCAGCAGTTGAAAGACAAGCAGGCGGATCTCGCGTTGCGCGCTGACAAACAGCGCCACGATCAGGTCATTGACCTCATGGACGCGCATTCCGACCGCGACAAGGCAGAGACGGATCGCATGGCCGCTCTTGGTTCCATCGCGCCGGATGAGCTTCGCCCCGTGCTGGCGGCTCTCGTCCGGGAGGTCCTTCAGGAGCAGGGCTATCACGGTCCCGCAGCACAGCCGGACGCGGCGCCAGAAGACCTGCGCCGCCTTCCCTCCACCAATCCCCCGGGCGGCCCTATCCACGCCCCCAATCCAGTGACAGGAGCCGTTGACGCATGAGCGAAACCCTAGAAGCCCCCATTGTCGAGACGCCAGAAGCCCCGACCGACCGTTTTGCGGGCGTGGATTTCGGCAGCGAGACGAAGACCGACGCGCCACCCCTGCCCGCGGAGCTGCCAGGGGGTGAACAGTCGAAGCCTGAGCCGGAAGAAAAAGCCGAGCCTCAAGAGCCGACCTGGTACGTCAAGCGCATCGGCAGCGTCACGGCTAAGCGTAAAGAGGCCGAGGAACGCGCATCCCGCGCCGAGCAGGAGCTTGCAGAATACAAGCGCGCCCTAGCCGCTTCGCGTAGTGAGGTGGAGCCGGAACCCGAGCTGACGCCGGACCAGATCCGTCAGCAGGAGCGCGAGAACTTTGCGCGCCAGCAGGCACAACAGGCTGAGGCGCAGGACTTTGGATCAGCTACGCAGCGCGTGGCGCAATCCCTCACTGCATTGCATGGTGTAGAGGCGATCCAAACGGCTACGCAGTCGCTCGTGGCGCGTGCTGGTCTCGATTTTGCTAACAAGTCACACCAGCAGATTATTCGCGACATATCGGAGTTGCCGAACAGTGGCGCGGTGTATTATGCTCTCGCCAACGATCCAGATGCGGCAAGCGAACTACTCGAAGCTCCCGAGCGCAAGCAGTTCGCCATGCTCCAGAGGTTTGCTGACAAGGTGCCCGCAAAGGAACAGGAACAGGCTGCACAACCTGCTCCTCGGACCGCACCGGCCATCTCGAAAGCTCCACCTCCTGTCGCCGCAACGTCTGGCTCTGGACGGACGACCTCAAGCCGCTCGATTTATGATGGCGATCTCAGCATGGAAGACTACATCAAGCTGAGATCCAAGAAGTAAGCCGAAGGGCTCTAAGCTGGCGTTTCCCGGTGTCGCATAACCGGGCGCTGACTGGCGCGATAGCCACGGGCGGTTTCCGGTCGTAACCGGCACACGTTCTGGCAATGCCGAGAGCGGGTCATGAGGCGCAAGAGCGCCATGTGTGAGAGCCCTATCCGTGGCAAACAATCTGATCAACAACAGCATGATCACGCGCGAAGCGCTCATGCTCCGCCGTAACACCAACGATTTCATTCAGAACGTCTCGCGCGAATATCAGGATCAGTTCGCGCAGCGTGGCGCCAAGATCGGCGACACGATCAACGTCCGCCTGCCGAACGATTATGTCGTTCAGGACGGCCCGACCGTGAACCCGGAAGCGACCGCTGAGCGCTCAATTCCGCTGACGATCAACTTCCGCAAGAACGTCCCGATGTCCTTCTCCACGCAGGAGCGGACCTTGAACATGGACGATTTCTCGGGCCGCTACATCGCGCCTGCGGTGAACGCTCTCGTCGGTCAGGTCGCATCTGACGCCATGACGCTCGCTCTTCAGGCGTCGAACATGGTGGTCAACACCGACGACAACGGCAATCTGATCGCGCCCTCCTCGCAGACGTGGCTTCAGGCCAAAGCAATCCTGACGGCATGCAACGCGCCGCTTGATGACCGCTTCGCCGTTCTGGACCCGATGACGGACGCCAACACGGTTGCGGGCATGATGGGCATGTTCAACCCTGGCAACACTGTCTCCCGCCAGACGACTGACGGCCAGATGGGCTCGAAAATCCTTGGTGTCCGTGAGTGGATGCAGGATCAGACCGTCACGATCAGCCAGACCGGATCGTATGACGGAAAGGCCACGGCGACGGGCACATACGGTAACTACACACCGAATGGCGCGCCCGTTACGACGATCTCGTCCAGCGCCTCTCCGCATTCGTCTGTTCTGACTGTCTCTGCCATCAACGGCACGCTCAAGGCGGGCGACATCATCACGATTGCCGGTGTGAACCGCATCAATCGCATCAATAAGAAAAGCCTGCATATTCCGCAGCAGTTCGTTGTTCTGGCTGATTGCGCGTCGGGTGCAACGTCGATCCCGCTCTCTCCGGCGATCATCCCGCCCGGTGCGAATGGTCCGGTCCCGTATCAGACCGTTGACGCAGCTCCTGCTGCTGATGCGGCCATTACGCTCGTGGCCCCGGCAAACTCCATCATTCGCCGCAACATGCTCTACAGCAAGCGGGCTATGACGCTCGCGACTGTTGATCTGGAAATGGTGGACCGTGGTGTTGTGGACTGCGGCCGCGCATCGCTCGACGGCATTAGCCTGCGTACGCTGACGTACTACAACGGCTCGGATGATACCCGCGCAACGCGTCTCGACGTGCTGTACGGTATCGGAATGCTGCGCCCTGACTGGGCCGTCATCGTGCCTGAGCTGGTCGGCTAATGAAGCACTACCCGCGTACTCTCGTCGCTCCGAACGGCTACACAACAGTGACTGTCCAGAACGAGGAACAGGAGGCGCGGGTTCGTGCCCGTTTTGCGGGGCGGCCCGACCCAGACGGTAAGGACGCGCCGCCCAAGCCCATCATGAGACGTAAGGGGCGTACTCCCAATGTCCGGAAGCCTTAACGGAACACCTGGAGCTTCAGGCTACCTCGTTTCCGATCTTATCAGCATGGCCCTTCGTCAGATTGGGATTGGCGCAATGGGCACGACGGCCAGCGCCCCCGATCTCAGTGACGGTGTCATGCATCTGAACATGATGTTGGCCCAGTGGCAGCGGAAACGCTGGCTGGTACCCAACCTCATCGATCGGGCGTTCATGTCGACTGGCAAAAGCATCTATTATGTTGGGCCCGGTGGCGATCTCGATATTCCGGTACGGCCAGACAAGATCGAAGCGGCTTATGCGCGCTTGCTGAATGGCGCCCCACAATCCGTAAGTGGGCAGTTTAGTCAATCAGACTTCGACGGAGATTTTCTCGTTTCTGAAGACGGTCTGAATGCAGGCGTCCAGCCCATCGATTACGGCTTAGAAATCATCCAGTCCTACGAGGATTATGCTGGTCTCGGCCTCAAGGCACTTAGATCATGGCCCAACTACGCCTATTATAATCCCGCGTTTCCAATGGGTGAGTTCAGACCCTGGCCTATTTCTGCGCCAGATATTTGGGAATTCCATATCGTCTTCAAGTGCCCTTTGCCTTCGAGCCTTGCGATCACGGACGCCCTTAATCTGCCCCCTGAGTATTGGGACGCAATTATGTGGACTCTCGCGGCGAGAATGGCCCCGGCTTATGGACAGGAAGCCAGCCCGACAGTCGTAGCGAATGCCAAAGCTGCACTCACCACGATCAGGGCATCAAGCACTCAAGTACCGACGCTCGGGATGCCCTCAATCTTCACTCCAATCAACAATCCATTTTATTGGCCCGGTCTGGAGATCCAGAGACTATGACACTCCCCGCTCTGGAGAAGATTGTATCTCTTCCGTCGCTAAAATCCTTCCTGAACGTTCTGCTGCAAAATGCTCCCGATGGGGTATTGTCTGCTCCCGGAGTGGCGTTTGCAAATGACCAATCATCTGGTTTGTGCCGAAACGAAGATGGCTCGATTTCCATAGTCAGCCAGGGCAAGTCGTCGCTTCAGATCAATGCCGACGGCAGCTTGAGCGCGCTTGTCCCGTCTCTGGGGCTGAACGTCACGCTGGCCGGCAAGATGAAGCAGCTTGTCATGGTGACAGACTTCGGTGTTGTGCATGACCCAAACGGAGAGAACGTCACCGCAAATTCGATTGCCTATCTCAACGCCATCACCATGACCAGCGGACAGGCACGGCTTCATCATCCCCAGAATATCACTGCCGTGCTGAACCCCATGATCTTCAAGGTTCCGATCCACCTTGAGCTGGCGGGGACAATCATGTTGGCGCGAGATACGAATGCCTCCATCATCGAGCTTCAATCCAGTAACATTGTGATTGATGGCCTTGGGACTGGTATTCTTGATGGCAATCGTACCGGACAGGTTGGCGGTGTAGGCACTGCTCTGGCAGGTATAACGGCAAACTGCACAACTACCAGCGCCGCAATGCCCTTGCCTCCTGCCGACCCCATTGCGATCAGCAGTATCCGCATCCGAAATTTGAAAATCAAAAGCGTCTTCAACTGGCCGATCAGTCTGGGGTTTATTTCTGACTGCCGGGTGGAGGGCTGCACGTTCCATGACAGCATGTCATCTCCACAGTTTATTTTCAGCGTAGACAACTGCTGGTTTAATCACAACCACGTCTACGATATCACAGACGGTGGCTTTGTTTTTTATCAGGGCAATCGTCACTGCGGAGCGACCGGAAACATTATCCATGACTGTCATGACGGTATTGGCGTGTACTGCGACAACGACCAGATGTCGGCAGATATGTTCGTCACTATCCAAGGCAATATTGTCTACAATAACCGGGACAGTGGGATCGGCCTCACGACTGGCGGAAGCAATCCCGTATTGCTCCAGCAGCGGGTCATTGTGGCTGGAAATATTCTTGCCAACAACAATACGGGTGGCCGTAGCGGGGGTGGTTCCATTGGCATTGTTGGCGCTCAGGGCGTATTGATCGATGGAAATATGATCTTTGGCGACGGGTCTAACGGCACCGGAACAGACCCGTCTTATTCAATTTTCGTAGATGGTGTTTCGTCGTTTGTGACGATCCAGAACAACATCATTGGCGATTGTGGAAGTGCCAGCGCGTTGGGTGTTGGCATCTGGCTTGCATCTCCCAACAACTGTTCAGTCATTAATAACGGCTTCTACTGCACCCAAGGTGCCAGTGGCGTCATGAAGGCGGGTATCGGTGGCGGCTTTGGGGCTGCTGGTATCTATCGTGACAACTACACGATGGGCGCAATCAACGGCTATCTGGACCAGGTCAATAAGCCTGTCGATCTGCTGATGCAGCAACGTCAGAGTAATGGGTCTCTGGCTATTTCCAATGGCATCGAGGTCACATCGGGCGACCTGATTGTAGATCAAGGCCGCATTGCCTTTTCGAATTTTTATGCCGCCACGGCTCAGGGAGCGAACCAGTCTGGAGCGCAAGCCTTTAACCAGCAAATGGTCATCGTCACTGTAGGCGCTTCCGGTGCTGGCGTTATACCGGATATCGACATCCCAAATGGCGCACCGGTTCTGATTTTCAATCGAACTGGCAACAGCATCAAGATTTATCCCAACACAAATGGACAGATCGAAGGACTTGGCGAGAACAACCCGCTTTCTCTGGCAAACACACAGTGCCTGATGATGTTCAAACAGCCATCTACGACATACACGGGTGGCCAGTGGTGGACGACGCTCATGCCAGCGGGAACAGGCAGCTGATATGGCACGGATCAACCTCGGGGGTGGCTCATATCTAGCGGCCAGTGCCTCAGTCTCGGCACAGCGTTGCCTGAACCTGTACGCAGAGCCATTACCGCAGGTGCAAGAAGAGCCGATCCAGTTTGCCTATTACCCGACACCCGGTATCCGCCCGGTCTATCGCGACACCACGCCTGCCCCTGTTCGTTGTCTCTATACGACCAGTCAGGGCGATCTGGTGGCCGTGATTGGCGGCAACGTCGTGCGCGTCAACGCGGGCGGGTCTGCAACTTTTATCGGCAACATCGATGACGGCGTGACACAGGTCCGCATGATCGATAATGGGCTGACGCTGTTCATCGTGGATGGAACCGAGCGCGGGGGGTGGTACTGCTCCATGCCGCCCGGCCCCGGTGAGGCGTTTGGATTTCTAACCAAGATCAGTGACACAGCTTTTTATGGCAGCGTGACGATTGGCGTGCTGGACCAGTTCTTCCTGTTCGTTCAGCCTCGGTCCCGGCACTGGTACACATCGCCGTCTGACTTTACGGATGAGGCCACGACACCCTTCGATAGCCTCTATATCGCCAGCAAGACGAGTTACCCTGATCAGATCGTCGGGCTTGCCGTGGTGGCGCAGTCCATCTGGATCTTTGGAAGGCAAACGACAGAAGTCTGGTACAATTCCGGCGCGTCTGACTTCCCGTTCCAGCGCAATCCGTCCGTGGTTGGCCTGCACGGGTGCCTGTCTGCGGCTTCCATCGCTCACACGTTCGGGGCTGTCTACTGGCTCGGCCGCGATACGGCTGGTCAGGCGCGGGTCTTCGAAGGGCAGGCGAACACAGCCGAGGCCGTCAGTTCGTTTCCGATTACCCAGGCGCTGCAAACCTATGGCGATCTGTCAGACGCGATCGGACACACCTATCAGCAGGGCGGTCATCGGTTCTACGTCCTGACGCTGCCCCGCGTCGGCAAGACATGGGTGTTCGATGCGGACACGCGCCTGTGGCACGAGCGGTGTGGTCTGGATGCAGACGGAAACGAAACGCGCATCCGGGCCAACTGCTGGGCTGGAGCTTATGGCCGGGTCTATTGCGGCGACTGGAAGAACGGCACGATCTATGAGGTCTCGCCCAACTATCTGGATGACGCTGGAACGCCAATCAAACGGCAGCGTGCCTTCCCTCACCTCCTGACGGCTGGCACGCGCGGTATCCATCGTCAGTTCATGCTCGACATGCAGAACGGATCGGGTGCCACGGTCGATGTGGACTGGTCGGATGACCGGGGCGCGACGTTCTGCACTCCGCAGCCTCTCCCTTTGGGCACAAGCGGTAATGTCTGGCCGAGTATCTGGCGCTTGGGGATGGCGCGTGATCGCGTCTATCGCATCACCTGGACCGGTCCGGCTCAGACGGCACTCATGGGCGCGTTCATCAACGTGGATCCGGTGAAGACATGAACGGCACGACAAAGGCAGCCAATTACCAGATCGGATTTCCTCAAGGCCCCATGTCGGTCAACGGAACGATGACGGCAGAGTGGCAGCGGTTTTTCCTTTGGATGTTCAATCGCACGGGTTCTTCCCAAGGCATCGATGGGGCATTCGTAGCGGGACAGTCCGGCCAGAACGCATCTGATATCGCAGCCCTGACCCTGCTGGCCAAGGAAGCCCTGCAGGACGCACAGCTTGCGCTTGCCGACGCCGCAGCCATCCGCGCCGAGGCCAGAAAAGCGTTGGAAACTGCGGAAGATTTGGCTATCATCCGCGTTACGACGTGCAATGCACGAGACGGGTCATTCCTGAATGAAAGCATGGTCCTTCCGACCATGATCTGACATGGCCGTCTCTCCGCAATCGCTTTGCCCCGGAACAACCCTGACCGCTTCTGACGTCACGATCGTCACTGGGGCCTCCGGCACGACTGTTCTGACGTCTTCCACATTCGCGAACCCGACGACGGCAGCCGCCACACTGACGATCAAGCTGACGCGCTCTGGCGGTGCCGCTATTACGCTCGTGCCCGGACGGTCTGTTGCGGCCGCTTCAACGGTCCAGCCTCCGGAGCTGTCCGCACTGATCCTCTCGGCGAACGATACACTCACGGCCTCGGGCGATGGTATCACGGCCGTCGTGAACGGGTATGTCGCGTCATGATGACGGATGCTGAAATTCTTGGCGCTCAGCCGCCCGACCGTGCCGTGATCTATCGCGATGGTGATGCGGTTGGGATGCTGCTGCCGATCACGGAAACAGTGTGGGAGGTCCATTGTGGCGCGGCTCCGGCCATGCGCGGCAAGGCATCTCTTGCGGCATTTCGCCGCCTGTTGGCCGAGTTCTGGTCAGACCATTCTAAGGTGCAGGAACTGATTGGGGTTATGAAATCAGAGCATCTCTGCGCTCGCTACAACGCGACCCGGCTTGGTTTTCAGCGCGTCAACACAACCCCCATCAAATGGCCAGACGGAACGGTTCGCGAAACCGCCGATTACAGGATGAAACGCCCATGATCCGCCATCCCGCTGCCCCGCAGGACTATATGCCGGGGGCTTATTATGATCCGGGCGCCGCTATCGGAGGCGCTGCTCAGGCTGCTGGAACGGTCGCGGCTACTGCCATGCAGGTTAAGGCCGAGAAAGAAGCGCGTGAAACCGCCATAAATACGGCCAACAGCGTAGCGCCCACGATCACGAGCAGCGCGACCACGGCAAACGCCCTGCTCGATCCATATGCCTCGACGGGCACGAACGCGATCAACAGCCTATCGAGCGGCCTGACGGAGAATTATCTGCAGCAAACACCAGGGTATCAGTGGAACCTAAGCCAGGGCGAGCAAGGTGTTACGAACAGTGCGGCAGCACGCGGGCTGGCAGATTCCGGCGCTGCGCTCAAGGGAGCCGCGACCTACGCATCTGGCCTCGCTGACAGCACGTATCAGAACCAGTTCAATGACACGAACGCTCTGGCTCAGGAGGGCTATAACGCCCTCAACCAGCAGGGCAACAACACCATGACGGCCGCGAACAATGCCGGTCAGGTTCGGATGGAGGGCGCGAATGGGGCCATGGCCACGACCGTTGGCGCGGGGAACGCGTTGGCAAGCGGGCTTTCCTCGCTTGGCAATACGGCCAGCCAGTACAGCATGTACAATGCCCTCCTGAATGGTTCGGGATCGTCTTCATCTTCATCTGATCCATTCGGCGGGTCTGGCGAGAGTGCATGGTAATGGCAGGATTCAACACAAACGCCCTTATGCCTACCCCGCTGCCTCAGCAGACGAACCCGCTTGAGTTCGCGTCTCAGGCCATCGGCGTACGCAACGCCCTGCTCGGCAACAAGATCCAGCAGGCGCGCTATGACGCCGATATGGCGCAGGGGAATGCCCTGCTCGGGGCGACAGGTGCGGACGGCCGCACGGATTACGCCAAAGCCCGCGCTGCGATGGCCCGTGATCCTAAAGCTGCATATGGAGCAGCGGAAGCAGTACGCCAACAGAACGCTGCGCGCTTGGAAGACCTCAGCAATACAGAAGCGGGGAAGAACGCTGTTGGCGCAATCTTGTCCTACGTTGGCGCGAACCCTGATCAAGCGCATCTCTACGCTGCAAAGCGCATGGCAAAGGCCATTTTCCCCGGTCAGAATGTCGATGGCATCGTTAATCAGATTGCCCAGCACCCCGATGGAATCGCGGGTGGTGTGGCGCAACTGACCAACTCCATGCAGGCACCGGGCCAGCAGGAAGCCAACGTCTACGGCACCCCGGGCGCGACGGTAAATAACGGTCAGCAGACCATCATCGGAACGCAGCAGAGTGCCATGAGCGGTGGTCAGTTTCGTCCGACTACGACGGTTCAGCAGCAGACCGATCCAACTTTCGAGCATACCTACACGAACCGCACCATCATGGGGCCGAATGGCCCGGTCATTATGCCAATGACGCAGGCTCAGTTCGATGCGTACAACGGAACGCATAATGGTTTTACCGGTCGCGTTGACGTTACTGGCAGTGGTAGCAGCAACCCCGCGCCCACTGCTATTCCGGTTGGAGCGGAAGAACAGGCAAAGACAGGATTGGCTGTTCGGAATAGTTTGGCCGGACAGCAGGAGGGTTACGCCCAAAATCTGAGCACACTGCGTAATCTCGATGGATTGCTCAGCAAAATTCCGGCCGACCAAAGATCGCGCAGGCTTGTTGAGGTGGAAAACCTCCTCAGTAAGGCAGGGATCAATTTTGATGGTGCCACGCTCGCACAGGAGATCGACAAGGCCGGGGCGGCTGTCCGAACACAACTCATGAATGATGGATCAGGGCCGCACACGAACGCGGGTATGTCAGATCTCGAGCATATCACTCCAGGTCGGAATATGACGCCCGAAGCTGCCCGTGCGCTGACAAACGAGATGATAACGGCAATGGAGTACAAACAGCGCCGCGCGGCTATGGCACAGCGCATCCAAAATCCTGGCACAATTATGCAGGAGCTATCAAACTACGATCAGAACTTTGATCCCCGCTTCTTCACAATCCAGCGCCTCGGGCCGCAGGAGGGGCGTGCTTATGCTGCTTCACATGTTGCTGATAAGGCGCAGTATGCGACCTCTGTTCGGAAGATGGCGCAAGCTCAGCGTGATGGGAAATATGATTACGGCCTGACACCCGATCAGGTTGATCGCATCTTGGGCCAGAAGAATGCCCAATAGCCTTCAGCAGCGCGTCGATGCCGCCTTTGCTGACGCCAGCCGGTCAAAAAATATCGATGAGCGCTGGCTGAGGGCAATTGCTCAGACTGAAAGCGGTGGGGATCTCAATGCCCGAAGCAAAGCCGGTGCTGTAGGGCTCATGCAGATTATGCCGGACACGGCTAAACGTCTCGGCATTGATCCGCGCGATCCAGTGCAGGCGATTCATGGCGCTGCCCAGCTTCTGGACGAGAACCTGAAACGCTACGGAGACCCCGTGAAGGCGATGCAGGCCTATAACGCAGGGACCGACGAAAAGCGTTGGAGCAATCCAGAAACCTCAGCCTACCCGGGAAAGGTTTTCGCCAACATGGCAACAATACAGAAGAAGCAGCAATCCGGATCCACACAGGATCTGGATGACAGCGTTTATGGCTGGGGCAATTCTTCGCCAAAGACCGCACCCGTGCCAGAAGCTACGCTTGATGATAGCATTTATGGCTGGGGGAAAGAGACGCCTCCTTCCTCGCCTCGTCCCGAACTCTCCCGCGCCGAAAAGGCATGGACCCTCGTCAATGACACGGTGAACTCGGCAGGGCGGGAAATCGATCGGACATTCGGCGTCGGCGTCCCTCACCTCGTGAGCTGGGCCACCTCTCTCGGACATCACATGGACAACCCGGTTTCGCGGGCTGCACATGGTGTCGGGGATTGGGTCGCGTCGAAGGAAGATGCAGACGAGGCAGCACGTAAGAACGATTACGGTGCGCCCTACACAGATGCGGCCGGGACGATGCTCGGTGCAGGATTGGCAACAGCACTTGGCGGACGTGTCGTGCGTCCTGCTGCTGCCGCACTTGATGAAACGAGGGCCGGTCGTATTGTCGCCAATGCACTGACTGGCGATGGCCCGTCTGCGATGAAGTACGCCAATAATGCCCTCGCCGCTGGTGTGCAGACCGGGCTGGCTGGTGGAGATTGGAAAGACGCGACAGCCCTGACGCTTGGCCTCGGTGCGGCTGGAAAGCTCGGGAGCAAAGTCATTTCGCCGGTTGCGGATCGGGCATCTGCGGCGCTCCGCCGCGCCGGGGATTATCTGGATCCGCAAGGCGCAGTTACCAGAGGAACAGAAGAATCCCCTTCAGAAATCGGACGTCCTGCCAGCACTTCGGCGCAGAAGGCGGAAGAGAAGGCCCAGATCAAGGCTATTTCCAAAGTCGGCGCATTCAGTGATCCGGAGAAGGCCGCAGACGCAATCGTGAAGGCGTTCACCAGCAAGGACGGTACGCGCCTATATAATGCCCAGACCCCGGGCGTTTTCCAGACCTTAGCCGTTCGAACGCAAGACCCGAAGATGGCCGGGCTAGAGAACAACCAGCGTGACCTCTACCCAGACGCCTTCCGCACGCTCGATAGCGCGAATGACCACGCGTACACGCAGCACCTGCGGGAGGTGATTGGTACGCCAGAGCAAATCCACAACCTCGAAGCCGAGCGATCCGCGTTTGAAGAAGCGCAGCGCACCAAGGCTTTCGAGAACGAAGAAGCCGTGCCAGTGGGCGCGCTCCATGCAACGCTGGATAGCCATATCGCGGCGAACAAAGGGAACGATCCGGTTCGGCAGGCCATCATAAAGGCCAAGAAGGCCCTTCAGGATGTGACTTTTGCCAAGGAAAACCCTTCCCCCACGCACAGCCTCTGGAACGAGCCAGAGGACCCGGTGCGTTGGGCCAAGCCGTCCGACCTGTGGAATGTTCGAAAGGCGATCGGGTATGGCCTTCAGAAGGCGGCATCTGGCGAGGATGCGAATATGCGAGCCGCAGCCGCTCGCCTTTCTCCGTTCATGGATGACCTCGCAAACCATATCGACCAGGGCGCACCCGGCTTTCACGATTATCTGGAAGGCTATTCCCGCCGCTCTGGCGATATCGATAGCCTGCGCTTTCTTCAGTCTCGCGGCCTGACGCAGCCATCCACGAATGCCCCGACAGGCGAGAGCGTGAATTACACGGCACTGAAAAACCTGATCAAGCAGATCGACAAGAACGAAGTTTCGGTTGCAACCAAGGGAACGGACGCCGTCACGCCAGAGCAGGAGTCGCGCCTTCGGACCGTCTTCCGCGACATGCAGGCAGAACGAACGATGCGGGATGCCGCCCGGTCCAATGGGTCAAACACGTTCAAGAATGCAATGCAGCAGCGCCAAAAGGAAATTCGGGGCGGACACTTTGGGAGCGTGGCCAGCACGCTCGGAGGCCTACTTGGAGCGCAGGAGGGTGGCCTGATGACAGGCAGTGTCACGGGCGCCGCGCTTCACGCGGGCAATGCTTTACTCGGCCACGCCCTAACCAACCGCCGCCTGACAAAGATGGAGCAGACGGACCAAGCCGTTATCAACCACCTTCTGGGTCATTGAACCGCAGGCCGTGAAGGGCTTCGCGCATCCGCTCTTCGCGGCCCTTCTGGATCGTGGTTCGAATGAACCATGGTGCCATGGACAGAAAAAATCCGGCTACAACGATCGGACCGCTGCCTTCTGCAAGAGTGGCAATCCCACGGTCACCCATCAAAGTAGCAAGCAGAATAATTAAGCCCGAGCAAAACGCCAGAAAAGCACCGGGCCAGAACGCGCCTCGTATCCACCATACGAAGAATACGAAAGCCACGACGAGATAGAGGAGGATCATGGCAGCAATTATCTCAGTTTACTGCGGATTGAGCAACGTTTTTTGCTTGTACAGACGCGTGGAACAAAACTAGAATCTACAAATGGTCAGCCTGCAAAATTTCCGCGCATTTAATCTTGAGGCTTTCATTGAGCGAATTAGCCAACTGCGCAAAGAAAAGAAGCCCTTTCATAGCATTGACAGGCTGAATAAATTTGGTGTCGGAAAATATAACTGTGTAGATAATTTTATACTTATTTTTGATATCAATATCACCAATATATCTGATGAGTTCTGCCTCATTTTTATCAAAAGACCATCTAGGGATGAGTATTTTGAAGGACTTGGCAGATTTAATGTGGATACTAGGAGTTGTCACGCTCTCAATATCGCCCCTAACAGCAAGGCCGACTGTATGCTTTACGTTGGCAAGTTGAGCGATGTTTCTGATATAGTTATCGGCGGAGTTTCTGTCGTCCCCGACGAAATGTGGGTTGTGAGAAAAAATCACCTCCCTAAATCGTTCATCGATGCCTTTCTGTCTGATGTTGGCTTCTACTTGAGTGGCGTCGGTTCCCCAAGGAAATCCTATCTTTCGATCTCGGAAGTTGGGATGCCCCAGGCTTTTCTGGGCGGAAGAAATACATTGATCAAATGTTTCCTTCACGAGATTGATGACTTCAGTCGCCTTGCGAGCCGCAAGGGATGGAATATTGGCCGGGAGGCTGGCGATATAAATACTTTCCCCCGTATCAGGGTCGAAATCAGTCCGATAGACTGTCTTGTTGTCTATGAAGAATTCCCTGAGACATTGATCCATCTCCTTAAGGGCGCCTTCCACCCACTCTAGTCTTTCTGTAGGTGCCGCAAACGCGGAAGTGATTCTTGCATCATATTCCATTATCCATCATCGCCACCGCCTAGCGAGTCCGGTCAACCCATCAACCTTTCCCCTTGTACTGACCACCCCATTTCCGCTATCTTCTCCACACGGCACGCTTCGCGTGTGACGGGTCACAATCTGTTCAAGATTCCCGCTCATGCGCCGCTTATTGCTTGCCGTTCCCTTTCTTATTCCGCTTTGCGCCCAAGCGCAGACAACTGCCGCCAATCCGGTTGAGCCATTCTCATACGGTGTCCGTGCGGGCACTGCGAAGAACCCTTTTGTCGCGGCCCTGTCTTCCGTCGTGCCGTCCGCTCAGGCCGGTGCGACACAAGCGGCATCTCCCGTCGAGATGTTCAGCTATGGCCGTCGCGTTGGTACGAAATCGAACCCTCTGTATATTAATCTCGGTTCTGCGCTGGATGCCTACGAAACCAGCGCGCATGCCGAGCAAACATATTTTCCTGTAGCGGGCGGAAACGTCACGGGCGTCGTCAGTGCAGAGGCTGGTGTAGTCGTCTGGGCGCGCTCTTATTCAGCGCTCCCGACTTCGCCTGCAACCGATATGATTATTGGCTGCTCAGACTGCTACTCATCTTCTCGTAGCACCGGGAATACTGCAGTTGGCCTCGTAGTCATGTGGAATGGGGCAAACTGGGTCGACGGCGTTGGCAATCCGGTGCTGCACTGATGGGCGACGCACCTTCCCTCATCGCCCCCGAAGCTGAGTTCATCACGCGCGGTGAGTTCTCTGAAGCCCGACAGGACATTAAACTTCTTCAGCGCGAGATGGTGGAAACCCAGACCGTACTGAGTAATCAGGGCGGCCAACTCACGCAGATCCTCGCCAATCAGGACGCGCAGGACAAGAAGCTCGACAACCTTCAGTCGGTTCGTCAGTGGATCGGGTGGGTTCTGGTGATCGTGACGAGCACCGGTGTGGTGCAGATCACGTCGCATCTGGTCGGCGCGCGATGACCGGCCTCAACACGCGCCAGCTCAAAACGCTGATCGTCACCCCGACGCTTCAGGCGCTTGGGCTTGCATCCCCCGCGGCCATCAACCTCCTGACCGGAACCGCACTGGCCGAAAGCCGCGCCGCCTACGTTCAGCAGGTTGGCGGTGGGCCTGCCCTTGGTCTCTGGCAGATGGAGCCTGCCACGCATGACGACTGCTGGACGAACTTCCTCGACTTCCCCGCGCAGTCGCGCCTTGCGACGGTATGCCACCGCATGCGCGCTGCTGATCTATCTGCGACAGCGCAGTTGGTCGCGAACCTTCGCTACGCCTGTGCGATGGCGCGGATCCGCTTCTATCGCGAGCCCGAAGCGTTGCCCTCCGCGAACGATGCGGCCGGACTGAGTGCATATCACAAGGCGTATTACAATACCTCGCTCGGCGAAGCTGATGCAGCCGCGAATGTCGTCTTCTTTGCGGAGGCCATCGCAGCATGAGCAAGATCCTCGATTGGATACGCGAGCCAACGACGCTGCAGGGCCTTGGGCTTTTGTCCGGCGCAATGATGGCAGCTTGGCTTGGTGTTGATGGTGGCGTGCCGTCCGTCATGGCCTCAACCGCCATCTTCCTGCTGATCCCTGAAAAATCTCCGCTGCAAAAAGCTGCGTCTATCGCAGCCGGAGCAGCGATCACCGAGATCGGAAAGCACCCGCTTCTGGGTGCGTCTTCCGCCACCGCAAGCACGGACGAGCCTAAGGCGCCGACGTGACTGCGGGACACCCCGAGCAACAAGGAAAACGCTCATATGACTGACACTGTAATTCAGGAAGCTGGCGCCCTCGGCCAGGAACTCATCCCCGTCCTTGGCGGCTTCATCATCCAGAAGCTGGATCCGAACTGCGATATTGCAGGGGCCAAGACGGCTCTGTCCGGTCTGGCTGGTAATCTTGCAGCGCTGGTGACGGCCCTCGAGACGAAGACGGCCACGGCCACCGAAACGGCGGCGTGATCCAATACCTCTACATTGGCGGGGGCGTCATTGCCCTCGCCTTTGTCGCCTGGCTGATCTGGTTTTCGTACCGGGCCGGGAAAAACAATGCGTCTATCACGACAGCGCAGGCCGCGACCGATAGCGCGAACGTAGTCACAACCAAGGCCGAATCTATGGCGCAGGCTCAGGCGGACAAGCCCGCGACTGAGGATGCAGTTCTGGCGCGGCTTGATGGAGGAACGGCATGAGGTGGATCGTCCTGGCGTTCGCCCTCACCGGCTGCACATCCGTGCGTTACGTCCCCTGCCCCACGCTTGTGACGTACTCGGCTGCTGATCAGAAAGCGCTGGCAACGGAAATCCGAGCCAATCCGCAAGCCCAGACCGTACGCTGGATCGGTGACTACATCGGTCTGCGCGATCAGGTGCGGGCATGTTCGAAGGTTCAGTGAGCTAGTTCGTCACCCGCGATACGTCATCGATTGGTGAGACCGTCGTTTCCCTGGTAGCGGAAGTCCGTGTTGTATGAAGAGTGTCCCATCCCGGAGTGTCGCTCGATCGGGATAGGACACGAGGCTGGCCCAATTTGGAGTGCTGAGCCACAGACACCTTAGCGCAAAATCATTAACGACAAAATAACGGATCATCGATTCTAGATTAAATGCCTTCATTGCTCGCGCCATGATCAGCGCGGTCCGGGATGTGAGGGGGAAGTGGCCCACAATCCTGTAAATTCGATGGAAGAGCGCGGAATCGAACCGAAGCAATTTATATTGGGGGTACCGTTGGGGGCGTTTTCCCGATGGAAGTCCAAATTACCTATTTGATAACATAGGGATAGCATCCCAGATTGACCGCCACTCTCTCCGCCAGATCCCCTTCTCAATCAGTCCAAAGTTGTCTCAAAGCCTTGGTGTATCCAGCGTTTTGCGCCATTCTCTAGCCTTATTCGTTCTCGTTTTGTCTCATCCTGTCTCGTTCTGGACCGGGTAGACGGCGGGTATAATTTGGGAAGAGACCGGGTAGAGCCAAATGCTGACAGACTCGCAGGTCCGTGCGGCCAAGCCAAAAGACAAAGCCTTCAAGCTCACAGATGGTGGGGGGCTGTATCTCCAAGTGACACCCTCGGGAGGCAAACACTGGCGTTGGCGCTATGAGATTGAGGGCAAGGAAAAGACTTACACGATCGGATCATACCCGAATGTGCGTCTGCCTGATGCCCGGTCGGAGCGGGATGAGGCACGCAAGGTTCTGCAGGCCGGTCGAGACCCAGCAAAAGAGAAGAAGTTGCTCAGGGCGATCGGTAGCGTCGATCCCGCCCAGACCTTTATTGCGACCGCACGGAACTGGTTCGCTCAGAGGAAGGATCTCTGGACTGAGCGTCATGCTGCGGATGTTTGGCGCAGCCTTGAGCGCGACGTGTTGCCTTCTGTGGGCCATATGCCAATTAATGACCTTACGCCTCCGATCGTGCTTACTGTCCTGAAAGAGATCGAAGCGCGCGGCGCGGTAGAATCTGCTCATCGCACCCGCCAGCGCATGTCAGACATTCTCGTCCATGCCATTGCCTGCGGCTACGGAACAGCAGACCCGGCCGCCATTGTCGCCCCTGCCCTGCGCCCTGTGGTTCGGGGACGCCAGCCGGCCATAACAGATCTGGATGAGGCTTGCGCCATGATCCGCAAGACCGAAAATGAAGACGCGCACCCGGTCACACTTCTTGCGCTGCGGCTACTATATCTGACCGCCGTCAGGCCGGGTGAACTGCGCTATGCTATGTGGGACGAATTCGAGGATCTGAACGGCCCCGAGCCGCTGTGGCGTATCCCGGCAATTCGAATGAAGAAGAAACGGGAGCATCTAGAGCACTTCCATTGAAATCCGAATCGATAGGTGACACTGAAGGCGCCATGTGATTCACCGTTTTCGTTGATGGAGACGGTGATGGCACGAGCATTGAGTGATGATCTTCGGGAGCGGGTTTTGGAAGCTGGAGCGGCTGGGGCATCAGCCCGCTCGATTGCGGCCCGGTTCGGTGTGGGGATTTCAACAGCGATCCGCTGGCTGCGACGGGAACGCGAGAGCGGCGAGCGGACGCCCCGTCGCCAGGGCAAGCCGCGCGGGTCACGGCTGGACGCGCACGAAGCGTTCATTGCTGGCATGATCGAAGCGCAGAAAGACATCACGCTCCACGAGATGATGGCGCGTTTGAAAAGCGAACGGAACGTCGGGATTGGCCACAGCATGCTCAGTCGCTGGCTGCGGCAACACGGATGGACATTCAAAAAAAGACCGCTCATGCACTGGAGCAGGAGCGTGAGGACGTCCTGAAACGACGGCAGGACTGGTTTGATCTTCAACCTGACCTTGATCCGCAGCGGCTGGTGTTCATTGACGAAACCAGTCTCTCCACGAAGATGGCCCGTCTGCGCGGGCGTGCTTTGCGGGGGGAACGCTGCCGCGCCGGTATCCCTCACGGCCACTGGAAAGCCACGACCTTTACCGGGGCCTTGCGTCTGACAGGTATGACCGCGCCTTTCGTCCATGATGGTCCCATGAACGGCACGATCTTTCAGGTCTATGTGGAACGGGTTCTCATCCCGACACTGAAGCCGGGCGATATTGTTGTGATGGACAATCTTCCGGCCCATAAGCTTCCGGCGACACAGAAGGCCATTGAGCAGGCAGGGGCGGAACTGATGTTCCTCCCGCCATACAGCCCGGACTTCAATCCCATCGAGATGGCCTTTTCAAAACTCAAAGCCTTGCTACGCGCCAAAGCCGAACGGACTGTCGGTGCTCTGTGGGACACCGTCGGCGCTCTGCTTCCGGCCTTCACTCCCAGCCAATGCACCAGTTTCTTTACAGCCGCTGGATATGAACCAGATTAAAGTGGAATCGCTCTAGG
>NZ_JAERLZ010000011.1:0-85888 GCF_018256175.1 Gluconobacter sp. Dm-44
TCAATCCGCTCCATCTGGCGCTCAGACAACAAAAATACCTCACTCACAGGCCTACCCTCCATCGGTAAGCCTGTGAAGCACAACCTCTCGCTCAGTTCAATAAATTAATAGGTCCTGAGCCTAGGACCTCTGATGAAACTCAATGGGGTCCGACCAGTGCACATCCGTCGTCACAAAGTCTCAAGCGCCAGCCGTCATTCCCTTGGTGTTGCAGCCAATATTGCTCACATGATTTCCAGAAGAAACAGACGGAATACAGGATGATTCCATCCATGTCCGACAAGGGAAACTGCTTCGACAATGCAGCTGTGGAGACCTTCTTCAAGAGCCTGAAGGCCGAAATGCTCTGGCGGCAGGCAACTGACGCCATCTTCCAGTACGTCAACGGCTTCTATAACCCGCGACGACGCTATTCATATCTCGGCAGCATCAGCCCACTCGTTTCGAGGCTAAAGCCGCCTAACAAGATCACATACCGGCACAAAACCGTCACAAGTCCAAGAATACGCAGGTTACCAGACATTCACCCGTTTCTGCGCCATTATCCCACTAACTGTCTTGCTAAAGATTTCGAGTGAAATAATTGAATAACCCAGAATTTCTTCTGATTCGTCTCTGACCTGGGTCAGCATAACAAGGTCGATGTCACCACTCTCCCGCGTAAATCTGTATGGAGGATAAGGTAGACCGCGTTCTCTAAAAGACTTCAACCATTCGAGCATCGTACGCGTATCAGGCAGAAGCACATGGATATCGGCACCAATAACCTCTTTTTTGTCAAAACCAATTCGACGACAGAATGTCATACTGGCATCCCGGATGATATAGTCTCGATCTATAAAACAAATCGAAACTTCTTTCGAGCTATAGAGAGATGAGATTTGAAATGCCCTCTCTTCAATAGATAATCTTTGATATTCGTTTTCTGCATGTACCGCCGGATTGGAATTCGGGCTTCCAATCCTTTTTAATGGCCGAGGAGGACTGAACAGATACCCCTGCCCTTTCGTACACCCGATTTTCCGTAGCAGATCTGCCTGCTCGACCGTCTCTATTCCTTCTGCGATCACGTCAATATCGAGACTGTTTGCCAAACCAACAATCGCAGATATTATTTTTCTATCCTCCTTACGACTGACACAGGAATGCACGAATTTCTGGTCAATTTTTACACCTGAAAATGGCAAAGAACTCAGGATCGTGAGACTTGAATAGCCGGTGCCGAAATCGTCCATGACGAAGGAAATTCCGGTTGTATTCAGCTTTGTCATAAATTCAGTACAAAGCGCGAGATCAGAAATAATCACGCTTTCAGTAATTTCGATTTTGATGCGCTCGTGCGGGAACTCATAGAGGCTGATGAGGGACAGGATGTCATCAAGAATACAGGCGTCCGATATCTGCGATAGTGAAAGATTAAACGAGAAAAACAGGTTGGGATTGAATTTAATTCGGTGACGGAAAGTATATTCCAAAAGAAAAATAAGGAGTCCATCAAGGAGTTTTTTATTTTCGAACCACTCGATACTTTTCTTGGTATCGAGAAGTTTTTCACAATCAAAAAATCTACTCAAAACTTCATAACCAATGATTTGATCAGATTTCATTGATACAATTGGTTGGAAATAAGGCAACACGGAAATCGTCGTTTCACCAATTTTGAAATGCCGGTTCATTGTCCATCCCTTTTCAGGGTTAATACGGTGTAAAACGTTCCGATATCGTTAACGTCTTGTACTTTCTGGGTCACGGTAACAAAAGACCTATTGGTCTGGCGCAAGATCTGAATCATTTTCTGGCTGTGGGATAACGGGTAGAGAAAACAGTCATGAAAGTGACAGTGTCCGCTTCAATCCCGTTGATCCCGGCCTAAGTTTCCCGCTTCCTAAACGAGCGTTCACCGTGTCACAATGTGCAAATTTGGTGCATATGACCCGCTTTAGTAGCTGAATACCGGAAAAATCCGCGCACTCTTCACCGCATCTTTCGTGCCTATGGGAATTGGCAAGTGATAGCTCAGTCGCTCGCCCCGAGTTATTCAACAATCTCAGCGCGATAAGCATCCGACATTACCTTAACATAGCACGTGAACCTCACTGCTTTATGCATGATTCACTGCCTCGTCGGTCGCCTGAGACGGACGAGTTCGCGCCGGATGACCTGAAGAACCGTGTCGCGCAGCCAGCGATGAACGCCATCTGAGTCTACGCGCGGATGCCAGGCCTGAAAAGACGTGACGGGAGGAAGATCGAACGGGAAGTCGAAAGCCTCAAGCTGGATCTGCGAAAGTGGAAGACGGTCGATCACGATATCAGGTAGAGGAAGGATCATGTCCGTCTCCCGCATAGTCTCGATCATGGAATGGTAAGTCGGCACGACCATGGCGATGGGTCGAGTCAGGCCGTAATACTCTTGAAGAACATTATCTATCGGGCCGTAAAGACGACCTTTTCTCGACACGCTGATGTGATCATATTCCACCAGCGTTTGCGGGGTGATTCCTTGCGCAAAAATAGGGTGCCCTTCGCGCACCATGGCTCGGAATGACGTCAGGAAGAGGGTCTGACGCATGATTTCAGGGCGCAGATCGTCCGTAGCACCAACATAAAGATCAATCTTGCTGTTGCGCAGAGCCTCACTGGCGGGCTCCTCCGTTTCGGGAGCGAACACAACGCTGCAATTTGGACATTCCTGCTTGAGAGCCATCAGAATGACATGCCCGAACGCACTGACGACAAGGTCATTGGCGCGGATCGTAAAGCGCGGCGAGAGATGGCGCAGATTGAGCGTTTCGCTGTCATTCACCAGTGCATCTGCCTCGCGCACGATGTTCTGGACCCGGTCACGAATGCGGCTGGCGAAGGCTGTGGCCATCATCCGGCGCCCGGAAAGAACCAGAATAGGATCTCCAAATACGGTGCGTAGCGTTGCGAGATGGCGGCTCATGGCGGCATCGCTTACCTTCAGCCGACGCGCTGCCTGCGAGACGCTTTCTTCCTCCACAAGAACCTGAAGATAGCGCAGCAGGTCGAGATCATAGCGTCTGTGACTGTCAGCTCGTTTGGCCATTGCTCTCTCCGTTTCCTAAGGCTTTCCAGTATATTTTCGTGCTTTCAGCCTGAAATGGAAGAGTTTTTGATAACCCTTCCGAAAAATGGAAACGTCACCTGCTGCAAACGTGGGTTTTCGGACCTGTCCGCTCTGGATAATGGCTGGGGGGCAACGAAAGAGACCCCATAATGCAACCAGCAGCCTCGCCCTTGGCGGGTGCGCCGCCCGCGCAGCCGTCTTACATTCCCCCTTTCGGTATGCGGACCGTTGTCGGCTGCCTTGGGATGCTGCTGGCCGTGCATGTCGCCGGGTTCAACGAACACGTCACCGAAATCGGCCTCGCCGATATCCGCGGCGCAATGCATATCGGGCACGATGAGGGCACGTGGTTCACCTCGATCTACGAGGCCTTCAACATTGCGGCCATGGCGTTCACGCCCTGGTTCTACATGACGTTCTCGATCTATCGGTTTTCGATCTTCATGACGGCCGTGCTCGCCATGCTGTCGATCCCCCTGCCCTTCATGCCTGACATGGTCTCGCTATGCTTTCTTCGCGCCGCACAGGGGCTGAGCGCGGGCTGTCTGCCACCCGTCCTGATGACGGTCATGCTGAAATACCTGCCGCCGCCCATCAAGGTGTTCGGCATTGGCGGCTATGCGATGAGCGCCACTTTCGGGCCCAATCTGGGTGGGCCACTTGAGGCAATATGGTTCGAGCATGTGGGCTGGCGCTGGTTGTATTGGGAGGTCATTCCCTTCAGCATCATTGCCATTGCTATGATGGCCTACGGACTGCCACGTGATCCGGTGCATTTCGAACGGTTCCGGAACTTCAACTGGCGTGGCTTCTTCATTGGCGTGCCATCCATCCTGTGTGTGGTGACAGTGCTCTATCAGGGGGACCGGCTGGACTGGTTCCGCTCGCCGATCATCTCCCATCTGACATTCTGGGGCGGTGCGCTGTTCGTGGGGTTTCTGTTCCATGAATGGCACCATCACAGCCCGTTTTTCCGGCTTCAGTACTGGAAGAACCGCAATATCACGATGTCTCTGCTGACCCTTGTGGGTGTGCTCATCATCTGCGGTCTGATGATGGAAGTCCCGATGACATATCTGGAAGCCGTGAGGGGATACCGGCCCATTCAGGCGGCTCCGGTCGCGCTGACAGTTGCCCTGCCCCAACTCATCATGCTGCCGCTGACGGCTGCGCTCTGCAATTCGGCGCGGGTGGACTGCCGATATGTACTGGCGTTCGGCATGTCGTGTCTGGCGCTGGCAGCGTTCCTTGGAACCTGGCTGACGCCGGACTGGGTGCGGGACAATTTCTATCTCCTGCAGGCACTACAGATCCTCGGTCAGCCAATGGTTGTGATCCCGGTGCTGATGCTGGCCACCATGTCTCTGGGGCCGGCGGACGGGCCGTTCATCTCGGGCATGGTCAACATGCTCAAGGGCATGGCCAATGCGTTCGCTGCCGCCATTTTCGAAATCCTGCTCCGCCGTCGGGAACAGTATCACTCCACGATGCTGCTGGACCGGGCGGGCAATAACGCCACGGCGCTGTCCGGTATGGGTGATCCGATCCACCGAGCGATCAGCAACAGTTCGCCTGACGGCGATCATGTGGCGCGCAATACGCTTCAGATCTTCCACACCTATCTGCACGAGCAGTCGATCACACTGGCACTGGTGGACATCTATTTCGTCGTGATGTGCCTTTGCATTGCTTATGTCGCGCTGACCGCCGTGCTGCCGAAACGCGTCTATCCGCCCGGCAAGGGGTCTGCTCCGGCCATGCCTGCCGCCGCCCGCGAACCCGCTCCTTCCTCCCTTCCCGCCACCGCGCACTGACGGACCTGCCTTGATATGATTTACGGAAAACCTCTTCTTCTGGCCGGATGTGCGGTCGTCCTGCTGACCGGCCTCGCCTGGACGGCGGATCGTTTCTTCGTGGGCGATGGTATCCGTCAGGAAACCAACGATGCCTATGTCACGGCTGATTTCACGACCGTGGCTCCGAAGGTCTCCGGGCGTATCGACCGGGTGCTGGCCGAGGACAATGAATACGTCCATGCTGGGGAAGAACTTGCCCATATCGAGGACGACGATTACCGCGCGGCTTTGGATGCCGCGCATGGCGATACGGCTGCGGCTCAGGGCGATGTGAACAATCTCCAGGCCCTGCTGGACCGTCAGGGTTCTATCGTCGACGCGGCAAAATATACCGTACAGTCCGACGAGGCAGCGCTGGTTTTTGCACGGCAGAATGCGGCCCGGTATCGCAATCTGTCAGCAGGGGGCGCGAGCACGATCGAACAGCAGCAGGGCGCGGAAGCCCGGCAGCTTGAAGCGATCGCAGCCCTTGCCCGTGACAAAGCCGGAACCAGTACGGCTGAACAGCAGGTCGCGGTGCTGAAGGCGCAGCTTGAAAAGGCTCAGGGTGCGCTTCTGAAGGCGAAAAGTGCCGAGCATCAGGCCGAACTGAACCTGTCCTACTGCACCATTCCCGCGCCGGTGGACGGCGTGGTGGGTGAGCGCGGCGTGCGTGTCGGTGCCTATGTCCATCCGGGCACGGGGCTGCTGGCGGTCGTGCCAGTTCGCAAGGCCTATGTGCTGGCAAATTTTCAGGAAACCCAGCTGACGAAAGTCCAGACCGGCCAGAGTGCGACGGTCTGGGTCGATACGTTCCCCGGTCATCCGCTCAAGGCCCATGTGGACAGTCTGGCCCCAGCTACAGGTGTGGCTTTCGCTGCGATCCAGCCCGATAACGCGACCGGAAACTTCACGAAAGTGGTCCAGCGCGTCCCCGTCAAACTGACCTTCGATCCCGGCCAGCCTCTGGCGGAGAAGGTTCGTGTCGGTATGTCGGTCGAAGCACGGATCGACACGTCTTCGACGCCTGAGGGCACCCATTCCCATGACGCACGGTATCTCTGGAAATGAGAGCTTCCATGTCCACCCTCTCACGCTGCTTTCTTCTGGGGCTCACCGCGCTGTCTGCCTGTACGGTCGGACCAGACTATCATCGGCCTGACCCGCAGGCACCCGCGCACTGGCATCAGAGTCTAGCCCCCGCTGCCAGCCATCCGCAGGAAACATCCATTGTCGATGCACAATGGTGGCGGATCTATCGCGACCCCACGCTGACGGCGTTGGAAGAAGATGTGGCGCGCAACAATCTCGATCTGCGTGAAGCCGCCCTGCATTTCACGGAAAGTCAGGCAGAACGCCGGATCGCCAGTGCGGCGCAGATGCCGCATATGGAAGGTGCTGCGTCCTATGCCCGTGAACGCGCCAGCACGAACGGTATTCTCGGCCTTCTGGGAACCATGCAACAGGCCGGGCCCGGCGAGATCGCCAGCGGCCAGCAGGGTTTTGGACCGGCGGCTATGGATGGCGCGAAGGGCAACCCGTCTTTCAACCTACCGCAATACGGGCTGAGTGCGTCATGGGAGGTCGATTTCTGGGGGCATGTGCGCCGTCAGGTCGAGGCAGCTACCGCGGCCATGCATGAGACGGACGAACTGCGCCGCGACGTGCTGGTCTCCCTCATGGCAGAAACCGCGCAGGATTATCTGAGCCTGCGCAATATCCAGACCCAGATCGGCATCACGCAGCAGAGTATTGATATCGCAAAGCATAGCGTGAAACTCACAGAACTTCGGTTCGCGCAGGGCACGGCGACAAAACTCGATGTCGCCTATTCCCGCGGTCAGATGCATGGTTTTGAAGCGCGTCTTCCTGTGCTGAAAAGTCAGGAAGTGCACCTCGTGAATGCCCTGAGCTTCCTGACGGCACAGCAACCGGGCGCGCTGAAAGACACGCTCGGGTCTGTTCAAGCCATCCCGTCCGTCCCTGCTGACATTCCGGTCGGTTTGCCCTCCGAACTGGCCGAGCGCCGTCCCGATGTGCGAGCGGCAGAAGACCATCTCCATGCCGCAACAGCGAGTATCGGTGTTGCCGTGGCAGATTTTTTCCCGCGCGTAACACTGTCTGGCAGTCTGGATATTCAGGCGTTGCAGTTCAGCGGGTTGGGCTCATGGGCGTCGCGGCAGTACGGGTTCGGTCCAACCATGACCCTTCCTCTGTTCGAAGGGGGCCGTTTGACGGGACAGCTCCATCTGCGTCGCGCCCAGCAGAAGGAGGCGGCGATTGCGTTGCAGCGCACGCTTCTGAAAGCATGGGAAGACGTCGATGATTCCATGGCGGACCTGAGTGCCGCGCAGGAGCGTCGAAACCGACTGGAAGAGACTGTCTCGGAAAACGAGACCGCCGTCCATATCGCGCAGCTTCAGTATAGTCAGGGAGCAGGAGACTTCCTCAATGTCCTGACCACGCAGAATGCCCTTCTGGCCAGCCGGAGCGCTCTGGCTGAATCAAGCGCAAATGTCTCGATCTCCGTCGCCCATCTGTACCGCTCTCTTGGAGGAGGCTGGGAGAATGGAGACCCTTCACATAAACGTGGCGCGCCATGACGCGCGAACAGGTCCAGACTTACAACCCATTGAAATGGCAGGTGACGTGGGATGTATATCGGGATTGATCTGGGGACGTCAGGAGTCAAGGTGGTTCTGGTGGACGGAGCGCAGCATGTGCTGGCTTCGGAAACGGTGGCACTGAAGGTCTCGCGTCCCCACGAAGGATGGAGCGAGCAAAACCCGGATGACTGGCTCGCGGCCACGCTTGCAGCGATCGACGCGCTGGCAAAGGCCTATCCGTCCGAAGTCTCGCAGGTTACGGGCATCGGGCTATCGGGGCAGCAGCATGGCGCGGTCCTGCTCGATGGCGGCGGTAAGGTGCTTCGTCCCTGCATATTGTGGAACGATACGCGGGCCGAGGCCGAGTGCGCGATATTTGAGCATCGTTTCCCTGAGAGCCGCGCAGTGACCGGCAACATCGCCATGCCGGGCTTCACCGCGCCGAAGCTGATCTGGGTCGCAGAACATGAAAAGGACATTTTCGCGAAAACGCGTCTCGTGCTTCTGCCCAAAGCATGGCTTCGCTTTGCCATGACGGGCGAGGCGATCGAAGACATGTCCGACGCATCGGGCACGTTATGGCTTGATGTCGGACAGCGCCGCTGGTCGGAAGAAGCGCTGTCTGCAACAGGGCTTTCACTCTCCCACATGCCGGAGTTAAGAGAGGGAAGCGAGGCCGCTGGCGTTCTCAAACCCGATCTCGTGCAGCGTTGGGGCATGCGCAAAGCGCCAGTCTTTGCCGGAAGTGCGGGAGACAATGCAGCCGGTGCAGTCGGGTTGGGTGCGACAAAGCCGGGGGATGCCTTTCTCTCGCTTGGCACTTCCGGAGTAGTCTGGGTGACGACAGATTCCTATCGCGGCGGTGCCCGGGACGCTATTCATGCGTTCTGTCATGCGGTGCCGGGAGTATGGCACCAGATGGGCGTAACGCTCTCGGCTGCGGCATCCCTGGCATGGTGGTCGCGCGTGACGGGAATGAAAGAAGCAGAGCTTCTGGCCGAATTGCCTGTGTCACCCGAAGCCCCTTCTCCCGTCCTGTTTGCACCCTATCTTTCAGGTGAACGTACACCTCACAATGACGGAGCGGTACGGGGTGGCTTTGCTCTCCTTTCGCAGGATACGACACGCGCGCAAATGACTCAGGCTGTGCTTGAAGGAGTTGCATTTTCGTTTCGCGATGCATTGGAGGGGTTAAGGGCGTCCGGATCTGAAGTTAAGGAGGCTGCGGTCATCGGCGGCGGGTCGCGCAGTGCATTGTGGGTAGCGATCTTGGCCTCAGTGCTGGGAATTCCGCTGCATCGTTTGGCCAATGGCGAAACAGGCGGAGCATTTGGAGCCGCGCGGCTGGCACGTCTGGCGGTCACAGGCGAGGACGTGGAAACCGTATGTCTGTCGCCTGAGCGTGCGGAGACGATTACCCCCAATGAAGCGCTGCGTCATGCGTATGAGGCTGCCTATGCGGGCTATCGCACGCTCTATCCGGGCCTTGCGGCCGTGAAAACAGTGCTCGCGAAAAAATAGAATGCATGAAGAATCGTTGTCTTCTTGTCTAGTGACCAAGAATAACGACGAAGGCAGTTAGAAAAACCGCCTGATTATCAATGTTTCTGAACGAGTAGAAATCGTAGGGACCAGATTTTGGTTCCTGCGACCTCGAACCAATTCCAAACGCGCTCAAGAAACACCTGCATACTGTGCAAAGACATCTCTCGTAATCAAAAAATCGCCTGTCTCGGCGCCAGGTACTGACGACCTAGTGGTCGCAGGCGCCTGGTTCCGTCCCGATTTGAAAAGATATATTTTGGTATAATTTGTAATAAATGCGTTTCTTTTCATTTCAAAATCACGCTGCTATCGATGTGCAAATGATAATGATTATCATGTGAATTTCCGATTGGGACCTGCTGACGTGAACCTGCGCCCTGTAACGCGTTACGCCATAACCAGCCTTCTGGCCTCCACATTCCTGGCTACCGTGGCTCCTGCCGCGGTACAGGCCGAAGACATGCAAGAGAAACCCGCTACTCTCGAAAAACCCGAAAAACGTATCGATTCCAAAAAGAAAAAAGCGTCATTGAAGACGCATTCAGGAAAAGATCAGGATGCGGGGCCACCGGCAGCGCGCGACAAAACTGCTCCCACAGCTGAAAATATCATCGTCCGTTCCCAGAGATGGGATCGTGGAAGCTATACCGCCCCTTCCACCAGCGCATCCACGGGACTTCCTCTCAGTCTTCGCGAAACGCCCCAGACCGTAACGGTCATGACACGACAGGTCATGGACGATCAGCAGATCAACAGCCTGGATGACGTCCTGAACACCACACCTGGTGTCACATCCTACGCCAACGATAATGCCGGTCGTACGACTTATCGTGCGCGTGGTTTCAACATCACAAACTACAAGATCGATGGCATGCAGATTGATGCCACTACAAGCTTCGGTGGTGTTGGGTCATCCATGAATATGGACCTGTATGAGAATGTCCAGATCGTCCGTGGCGCCAATGGTCTTCTGGGCGGGACAGGTGATCCGTCCGCAACCATTTATTTGCAGCGCAAAACGCCAACCAAAGACTTCTCAGCGAATGGCCTGCTTCGACTGGGCAACTGGAATGAGCATCGTGTCATGGCGGATATCAACACTCCGCTGAATCATTCCGGCACGATCCGCAGCAGATATGTCTTCACATGGGATGACACGGATACATTCCGTGTCCGGGAGCACGTCAATCGTTTGGGCGCGCTTGCCAATTTCGCTGCGGACCTCTCCGTGCGGGATACACTGAGTTTTGGCTTCCAGTATGAACGAACCCGCAATGACGGCGCCTCATGGGGAACCAACGTTCCGATCTGGTATGCTGACGGTACACGCACGCACCTGCCCCGCAGCACCAACCCGGCAGCGGACTGGAGCCAGGCTACCCGCGACCAGTACACGGCTTTCATCAATTACGATCATGATTTTTCAGCAGGCTGGCACCTCAAGGTCGGCTATATGCGGACGCAGGGCAGTTCCTACAGCAATCTGGGCGTTGCCAAAATCAACAATGCCGCCAAAAATGTCGGGGGCTATGCCGGTTTCTGGAATCAGGATGGCACAGGTGGCTACCTCAACGCGCTTCACGCAGAATATGCCGATGCGCGTGATAATGCGGATGTTCATATCTCGGGCCCGATCCATTTTCTTGGACACGAGCATCAGATCGTTTTCGGTTTCAACGGGTATAATGACGAGCTGACACAATACACATTCAGCAAAGCGCTTGGAAATTGCAGCATTGCGGGTGTTACGCCCTATTCGGGCTGCCAGTATCGTGCGGCAGGGCTGCCCATTGCCAACTGGCAGACCTGGGATGGTTCGTATCCGGATTTTATGACGCATCGAACAAAAGCACGCGAAGTCGATGTGACGCGCAATTACGGAGCCTACACATCAGGCCGCTTCATCCTTGCCAAAGGCCTTTCGCTGATCCTTGGTGGTCGGGTAAGTACCTACGAAGCTTATAGTGGTACATATAATGTGCAGAACCAGTATTCGGGCGCGACAGGAACAGGACGCCAGAATGCCGTTCTGACGCCTTATGCAGGCATGGTGTATGATTTTACAAAGACGATGTCCGTTTATGGCAGTTACACCAATATCTTCACCCCCCAATCCAATCTGAGAGATGCCAACAATCAGCCTCTCAGCCCTGTGATGGGAAAAAGTTATGAAACGGGTCTGAAGGGGGCGTTCTTCAAACAACGCCTGAATACTTCTCTTGCTTTTTATCTGAACAGACAGAGCAATGTGGCGGAAGCGACGGGTGCCACCAACACAACGACGGGCGAGTCCATTTACCGATCCGTCAATGGCGTCAAAACCGAAGGCATTGATCTTGACGCTTCAGGCGAGCTTCTGCCGGGCTGGAATGTCTTCTTCGGTTATAGCTATCTTTACGAAAAAGGTCTGAGCTATCGGCAGGACCCACATCATCTCGTGCGCCTGACCACAAGCTATACATTTCCCGGTGTGCTGCATCGTCTGACCATAGGCGGCGGTGTTTCCAGCCAGACGAGCACAGAATGGACCACCAATCCTGGCCGCCCGCTCGGCAACGGGAAATATGACAGTTCCAACCTGCGTGTGGGTGGTTACACGCTCATCAATCTTATGGCGCGCTACCGTTTGGCCAAGTGGATCGACGTTGCTGGCAACATCACCAATCTGACGGACAAGACCTATGTCAGACAGGCCGGATTTTATGACGGGATGATCTTCGGAGAGCCCAGAACCTTCAGTTTCACAATCCGCGGTCATTATTGAAAATGGAACAGGATCTGTTTGTAAAACCACAAATCTACATTTTTGCTGATGGGACTGGCCTTCAAGGAGAGAAGGCCCAGCCTACCTTCTCACTCCAGATCAGAGGACGGGTAAAGCCTGCGGGCAACCCGTTCCATGGTCAGTCCCTGCACGATAATGGTAAATACGACGACCCCGTAACAGACTGGCAGCAGCAGATCGCGCAAGTTTCCGGGCGGGAGCCCAAGCGCCAGCGAAACCGAAATGCCGCCACGCAGACCGCCCCAGGTCAGGATCCCAAGAACCCGGCCCCGCTCCCATTGCCTAAGGTGAACCGGAAGCGTTGAAAGCAGCACACTCAAAGCCCGTACGGCAATGGACAGCGGGATTACGGCAAGCGTCGCCAATATCGCAAAAATATTTGGCGTAATTTCAAGAATTTCGAAACCGATCAGCATGAACAACAGGACGTTCAGCACCTCGTCAATGAGGGTCCACGCAACGTTGAGGTCTTTGCGAGACGCTTCGTCAAAAATGGAATGGCTATAGCTTGTTCCAAAGCACAGCCCCGCCGCCACGACGGCAATCGCCCCCGACATGCCAAGCTGGTTGGCGATACTGAAGGTTCCAGTCGCCAAAGCCAATGACGTCAACAGGTCAATGTGCGGGTCGCGCTGTCCTTTAAGCACACGGAGTGCAACCCATCCGGTCAGCGCGCCCAGCAGGCCGCCACCAATCGCCTCGCGGCAAAAACTCAGAGCGATCTCGGAGGCAGTCACGCCTTGACTGCTCCCGGTCGCTAGTCCGATCGTGACGCCAAAAATCACCACGCTCACGCCGTCATTAAACAGGCTCTCGCCTGCGAAAACGGCCTGAATCGGCCTCGGCAATCCGAGACGTTTCAGCATGCCGACAACCGAAACCGGGTCGGTTGGCGCGAGAATGGCCCCAAGGACGATGCACCACGTGAAAGGAATAGTATGACCCAACAGGGGGAGGACACACCATGTCGCGATCGCCAGAAAGGCAACAGCCAGAACGGTTCCCAGAACAGAGAGGGCAGCCACGGAGGCCAGCTTTGCGCTGAGATGATCGACATCTACCTGCATGGCCCCGGCAAACAGAAGGAGAGACAATGCGCCATTCAGAAGAGCCGTGGGAAGATTGATGGCCCCAAGCACGGATCTCGAAAGAGCCTGAAGGTCATAAGCCGGAATCAACGGATTCAGGATCATGATCAGCAGAGACGCCAGCAATGAAAAGACCAGCACGCCAATCGTCACAGGAACACGAAGCGTGTGATGATTGAGAATACTGAACGCTGCCGAGAGTGTCAGAAGCAGGGCGAAGAGGCTGATGGTGTCCATATCCTCATCGCTGGCTTCTCCCGCTTTCCAGGTCAAGAAAAACCGGAAGGGTCTGTTTTGCGAGATCGGTCATGGCTATTTCTGACAATTAGGGAGAGCAGGTCAGCAGACAGGTGACAATCGCTTTCACGCTGGCCCCAACGCAGGTTCAGATAAAACGCGGCGAACCGTCGTTGGCATAAATACCTTTCTTCCTCCTGAAACGGCACACCCGTCCAAATCGTATTCTTAGTCCCCATGCCCGAGACGGTGGCCAGGTGGAAATCCGTGGAACCGGGCTTGCCAGACGATCAGGAACCCAGCAACCGCAAGCCCCATTACAGCCCAGGGAAACGATACAACTCCCCAGGTTTCAAGCAACACACCGCCCAGAATTCCACCTCCCGCGATGGCGCTATTCCAGACGACGACATTCATCGACAATGCGACGTCCGCCCCCTCACCGGCCGCATCGGCCAGTGCTGTCTGAAGCAACGTCGCAGCACCGCCGAATGTCAGGCCCCATATCGCGACCCCCATTATGATCACTAGTGGCGACGCTGATCCGATTGCAAAAATAACCGCAACAACGGCGAATATTGCCAGACTGACCAGAACGGAAAGCCGCAGGGCGTGATCGACCGTGCGACTGGTCAGCCAGATGCCAGCCAACGCAGCAATACCAAACAGCAGAAGAATACCATCTGCGTGGGGCGCCAACCCGGTAGGTGTGATGAACGGCACGATATAGGTGTAGAGCACATTATGCGCGAGCATCCAGGTTATCACAACGCCCAGCACAGACCGTACGCCCGGAGTTCGCAGAACATGCCCGAACGGCTGACGTTCGTGGTGCGCAAGCCCCGGAAAATCAGGAACGCTCGTCAGAACCCAGAGGATCAGCAGTAGAGTTGATCCTGACATGATCGCGAAGGCCAGTCTCCAGCCCACAGCAACGCCCAGCCATGTTCCAGCCGGAACACCCAGAGAAAGTGCGATCGGTGTGCCTACCATGGCAATGGCCAGAGCGCGCCCCTGCTGAGAGCGCGTCACCATCTTGCGCGCATAACCCGCCAGCAGGGCCCAGGCGAGCCCTGCCGCAGCCCCCGCGCCATAGCGGGCAACAAGGGTCACTCCATAATGCCTTGAAAATGCCGTGACGGAATTAAAGACTACAAAACCAATGATCGCCAGCAGAAGAACCCGTCTCCGCCGCCATCTCTGAGTAGCAAGTGTCAGCGGGATCGCAGCACTCAGGGACCCAAAAGCATAGGCCGTCACCATCTGTCCTGCCAGCGCCGGGGAAATATGTAAGTCAGCTCCAATCTGAGGCAACAGGCCCGCCGGGAGAGTTTCGGTCATGATGCAGATAAAGCCTGTCATCGCCAGTGCGAGCAAACCGGCTAGAGGCAGTCCGCCATCGAGCTTCTTGCGAGAGGCTGTCGTATCGAGGGTCATATGGCTCTCATATATGGATCGTTCGATCTATATATGAGAGGTGCAAAATCTTGGCAATTATTTCTGGATCACTTAATATAAAAGTCTTTCAGAAGGAGTGGCAGCATGGCGCGGACCGGGCGTCCCCGTGAGTTTGACAGGGACAAGGCGATTGATGCGGCCACCACACTTTTCTGGGCACAAGGATATGAGCCAACGTCCCTGACGCAGCTCAAGACCTGCATGGGCAACATTTCGCCAGCAAGCTTCTACGCTGCGTTCGGCTCAAAGGAAGCCCTCTTCCACGAAGTCGTGCAGCATTATCTGGCGACCTACGGACAGGTCATGGCGCCCTTATGGGACGAGAGTCTGTCACCACGCGATGCGATTGAGCGAACGTTACGCTGTTCAGCGGACATGCAGGCGGCTCGGACACATCCTTGCGGATGCCTGATCGTTTCAGGTGCCAGTAATTGTTCGCCCGAGAACCAGTCTGTTCAGGCTCTTCTTAGTGAACAGCGGCAGCAGACGCGGGCTGGCCTACGGGCGTGCGTAAAGCGCGCCGTTGCCAACGGCGATCTTCGGGATTGCCCCGTAACTGAGGCCCTGCCCAATATTCTCGCGACATTTTTCCACGGCATGACATGCGAAGCCCGGGATGGAGCAACATCAGGAGATCTGGATGCAGCAATCACCTCTCTCCTAATGTTGTGGGACGCCAATGCCGTCTCATCCGAAACAGGAATACGTTGACTGCCGGCATTCACGCTGGTCAGGCAGGCTCTGCATCCTTGCCATGAAAAGCGGCCCGATCCGTTCGGGTCTGAGTATCCGAAAACCGGTCGGATGACAGGAATATCCGCGTCAAAAGTCTTTGAAGTTGCGACTATCCGGACGCCACCCCTCTCCCGGAAAAGAAAGGTCACAGCACTCCGTCGGTCAACATCTCACCATCGGCGCCAATACGAAAATCTGCGCTACCCTCCGTCACCAGCAGCCGGCTGTACTCACAGACACCTTCTCCGAGGCACGTCGTTACGCGCTTGATACGCATCAGAGCAGACTGCTCGGAAACACTGAGCCACTGAGCGACATCAGCCGAAGCTTTGGACAGGCCGATGGAAATATCTGCATGGGCAACCTGAAACTTAAAAATATCCCGAAGGATCGCTGTTGATGTCATGGAAGCAGCAAGGTCAGGTGACACAAGAGGGGCAAGCCGGGCGGGATAAAAAACTTCTGTCACTCCCAAAGGTCCTTCTTCGGACCGATAACCACGACGAATGAACAATGTCTCGTCATCTGATGATAAAGCCAGAGCAACTTCTTCAGGAGGACGGCGCATCTGGTAATCCAGCAACGCCATTTCTGGGCTCAAACCTTTTCCGGCCAGAATTTCAAAAAACGAATGAATTGTTTTCTGCCGCCCCGGCCGATGCAGGGCCCCTACGAATGTCCCTCGTCCATGCTGCCGGACGACGACATCCCGTTCAGCGAGATAGGACAACGCCTGACGGATGGTAATGCGACTAACACCATACATCAGACATAGCTCAGCCTCGGATGGGAGCCGCTCCATGAAACGGCTGTCCTTGCCAATCAACCCGGAAATATGATGTCCAACCTGAAGGTAAAGCGGCGTCGGGCCATTCGTATCAAGCGCTGACGAGAACATGGCGTTAGGCATAAAGAAAAAATTCCAGAAAACGTTTCACTTTTGGATTGAAGAGCACACCGAAACCCGATACCAAGACGTCCTATAACAACCTAATACGTCTTTGCCGATTCAGTCACTGTTTTGTGCCAGCGTCGGGAGAGATTCGGGCCTTTCTGGCGTCTCCGCAGTGTTTGAGAGCTTCTTCCATGCGTGCTTCAACCTTCCTGAGTACCGCCGTTATCGGCAATATGTTCTGTATGGCAGCCTACGCTGCTCCTGTTGCGGATACAAAGCACGTCGGGGAGAAGCGCCACTCTTCCGCCACCGGCAAGAGCGTGAAGCCCTTCCCTTCCCGGCCAGAAGTCATCCGGGTGTCCGCGGAATCCGTGGCAGGCGGCCGCATGGCTCCCCAGAATGGTACGAAATCACGCAGCGAGATTACTCAGGCCTATATCGCCAAGCAGGCACCTACACCTAACGTCTTCAAGCTGCTCGGCAATCTTCCCGGTGCCAATGTCGCCAGCGCTGACCCCTTCGGGATGGTAAGCGGCAACATGACGATCCGTGGCATGAACAGCGATCAGATCGGCTTCACCGTCGAGGGTGCGCCTCTGAACGATATCGGTTCCTACATGGCTTTTCCAACCGAATGGGTGGATTCCGAGAACCTGCGTGAAGTGACGATGCAGCAGGGGTCCGCTAATCTGGACTCTCCCGTCATTGGGGCTTCAGGCGGAATTGTGTCGATGAACCTGCTTGATCCGTCTCACAAAATGGGCGCCACGATTGCAGGGTCTTTCGGGTCTTACAACACACATCGCGAATATGTTCGTCTTCAGAGCGGCGATATCGGTAACACCGGAATGCGGGCTTTCGTCGCATGGTCACATCTGGAAGAGCCGCATTTCCGTGGTGCTGGAGACGATCACAAGCAGCATATTGACGCCAAAATGGTCAAAGACTGGATGAACGGAAGCCGAAGCACTGTTGCACTGACCTTTGATGATTCCATGAAGGTGGCTTACCTGAACCCCTCCCTGTCTGCCTGGCAGGAATATGGTCGAGGCGCGAATTATAGCAGAGATTTTTCGCCGACAGACACCAAATACTGGAAACTGCACCAGAGTCCTTATCGCGTTCTGATCCTGAGCGCGCCGCAGAATATCGTCGTCAATGACAAACTCGGGTTTGATTTCACGCCGTATTTTTACTGGAATTCTGGCACGATCGCCTCGGCGTCCCTTCTGTCTGAAAACGCCATCTATTCCGGGACACAAAAATACAGCATCGACCTGAACGGTAATGGCACGACCACCGATAAGGTGATGATGTATACGCCGTTTGGTACACCTTACGTTTATCGCCCCGGTCTTGTCTCAAAAGTTCATTATACTATTGGCAAGCATACGCTGGTATTTGGATACTGGTTCGACTGGTCCAGGCAGCGCATGGTCAATCCATACAGTGCGATTGGAGAAAATGGCGGACCGGCAAATGTCTGGGGATATCTGGGAAACGTAAAACTGGCTGATGGCACACGCCTTGCAAGTTATGACAACCTGACCATCACACGCGTCAATACTCTGTTCTTCGGTGACACGTTCAACGCACTGCATAATCGTCTGCGAGTGGAAGCCGGAATCAAGGAGTCTATGGTAACCCGCATCGGGTACAACTACCTGCCTGGCGCACAATACCGCACCACCATGAATGCAGCCGTTGCGACGCCTAATCTGGGTGCACGTTATCGTATTGACAGTCATAGCCAGATCTTTGCAGACGTTGCGACCAATTTCCGCACACCAACGCTGAATGCGCTCTACAACACCTACAGCGCATCAACCGGAAAAGTGGCGACGCAGGCCAATACTGCCCAGAAAACTGAGTATTCGATCTCTGAAGAACTTGGTTACCGCTATCAGGGCGACATCCTGGACGGCTCCATCACATTCTTCAACTATAACTTCACGAACCGTCAGGTTTCTACACAGGTTACGATCAACAACGCGCAGATTACCCAGAACATCAATGCAGGCGGCCAGACGTCGCGCGGCGTAGACATCGAGATTGGTCTGCGCCCGTGGCATCATCTGCGCCCCTACATCTCGGCAGAATATCTGCACGCAACGATCGATAACAACTACAAGGTTGGAGCAGACTATCTTCCAACGGCTGGAAAAACTGCTGTGCGCAGCCCGAATGTGCAGGCATCCGTCGGGCTCGACTATGATGATGGAACATATTTCGCAGGCTTTTCCGTCAAGTATGTCGGACGGCAGTTCTCAACTTTCATGAACGATCAAGCCATGCCAGGATATGTCAACGCGGATATGAACTTTGGTTATCGTGCACCGAAGATCTTCCACACACATCCCGAAATCAGGCTGAATCTTATGAATGTCGGCGATAACAAGTATCTCTCCGGTGTGGCTGGTGTCGCAGCGTCCTCACGCGCAGCACGAGGGATCTATGGCAGCACCATCGCATCCCAAGGGTCGCCGACATACTATGTTGCCGGAAGTTTCGCTGCTCTTGTTACAGCCAAAATTGACCTTTGATCGGATGTTTTACGCCCGTTTTGATCGTTTTTTCAACCTCACGGCCAGCGGGACAACCGCTGGCCGTGAGGTTATTGCTGGCCTGACAACCTTCGCCGCAATGGTTTACTGCGTTGCAGTCAATCCCATGATCATGGCGGAAGCTGGCATGGACCGCGCAAGCGTCCTGAGCGCCACATGCATGATTGCAATTTTCAGCACGACCCTGATGGGGCTTCTGGCAAACCTTCCCCTTGGCGTCGCGCCGGCCATGGGATCGAATGTGGTCTTTGCGATCATTCTGGTCAAACAGATGGGCGTTCCCTGGCAGGCAGCTCTTGCATTGGTCTGCCTGACAGGGCTGATTTTCATGGTCATGAGCCTGACACGCATTCGCGAGCGCATTGCCCAAGAGATCCCTGATACACTCCGGATCGGTATTCAGGTTGCGGTCGGTCTGGTCATCATGTTCATCGGAATGCGCAATTCCGGCTTTGTTGTCCCCAGTCCCTCTACCTTTGTGTCCATGGGGCCCATTACCAATCCCAAAGTGCTCATGACGCTGGCTGGTTTTATTCTCACACCAGTTCTTGTCGCCAGACGGGTCCCAGGTGCCCTGATCATTTCTATTATTGCTCTAACCTTTGTCGGGCTTTTTCTTCCCGACGGCAAAGGTGGAAGCATCACGCCCTGGCCCACACATATCTTTGCGCTTCCCCGCATGCCCCATGAGACGGCTTTCCAGCTCGAACCACTCTATCTCGTGCATCACATCTTCTACGTCCTGCCGATGTTGTTCTTTTTCCTCTGCACTGAACTGTTCGGCACGCTCGCAAACCTGCTGGGCGTTGTAACCGCGACAGGAATGGTGTCGGAAAGTGGTCGCATTCCTAGAGCCCGAGAAGCTTTCATAACAGATGCTGCCGGAAGTATTCTGGCTCCAGTATTGGGAACCTCGATTGTAACGGTTTATTCTGAATCCATTACAGGGGTTCATGCTGGCGGTCGAACCGGCCTGACGGCTCTGGTTATAGCGGGAGGGTTCGTTACAGCACTTTTCCTGTGGCCTTTGTTCATGATCATTCCACCTCAGGCAACAGCGCCTTCTCTCCTCATGGTGGGAATGATGATGTTTCAGGGGGTCCGCCATCTGGATCTGTCCGATCTCAAGGAAAGTGCTCCTGCCGCACTGACATTCATTATCGCTCTTCTGACCGGCAATCTCATCAACGGCATGGCCATCGGAACATTCTCATACGCAACCATGGCTCTCGCAACCGGCCGCGGGCGGGCAGTATCGCCAGTCGTGTGGGGTCTATGCGTGATTTTCATTATGTTTTTTGCTGTTTCAGCCCAGATGCATGGCCGTCACGGCTGAGGGGATTTTTCCATGTTTTCCAGACTTCGCCTTTCAGTTCTTCTGCTCGGCTTTTCTTCTCTGACTTTCGCTCAGGCTCAGACAACGCCGACACGCAATTATGTCATCATCGACAACGATTTCGCGGGTCCGGGCGGAACGAACATCCAATCCGTCATTCCCTTGCTGGGGCAACCAGACAAAGCAACCCTTCTTGGCTTTACAGTCGTGGTTGGAGACGGTTGGGAAAACGAAGCGGTTGCCCACCTGTCCCGCTTTCTGGAAATAGCCTCTGCGTCGGCGAAATTGCCTGTCGTTCCAGGTGCAACGCAGCCATTGGTCAACTCACGCCCACGTCTTCTCGCCTGGGAAAAATCCAATGGTAAGATGCCATGGAAGGGCGCATGGCGTGGAGATGCTCCTGATCTTCAGCCTCAGATCAAAACACTCAAAGAAGGAATGCCAAACCGCCCTGTCTCTCCGGAGAAGGCCGCATTGTTTCTTATCCGCCAGGTCCATGAACATCCTCATGAGGTCACTCTTCTCGCAGCCGGCCCCATGACGAACGTCGCTCTTGCCATCAAGCTGGATCCAGAATTCGCCTCACTCTGTCGCAGGCTCGTTTTCATGGGGGCCATCGTTGATGGCAACCTTTCCCAAGTGACGGATAGTGCGGATTATTATACCGATTTCAACTTCATGTTTGATCCGGAAGCCGCAGCCATTGCGTTGGAAGCGCCATTTCCAGAGGTAATTTCGATCGGGGCCGTCGCCAATCCCATTCGCATGACACCTGAAATCCGCGACCAGGCCACCCTCCATCCTGGGCCTGTTTCAGATTATCTGAAGCGCTATTTCCGCCCACAACCCATGTGGGATGAACTGGCCGCGGCTATCGCCCTGGATCCGACTTTGATGACACATAGCGTAACGGCATACATGACAGTCGATCTGACGCATGGTCCGAATTACGGATACGCTCATGTATGGCCTGATAGCACCCGCCCCCACATTGGTGAGCGCCCCGTCCGAATTGTCACAGCAGTCGATACGCCTCGTTTCATCCAGACGTTTGTAGACGCAGCCAATCGGATCAGTACGCATGATTGATGTCAGCTCTTCTCTGACCACGCCTGAACTGCGCAAACGCGCCGTGGATGCAGCAACCGGGCGGGCGCCGTTCGATATTCTGCTTGTGAATGGAAAGATTGCTGATGTTGCGACGGGAGAACTGCGTAACGCTGATGTCGGGTTGATTGGGCCGCTGATTGCCAGCACACACCCAACGGGTCAGCGTCAGGATGCGCTCAAGATTTTCGATCTCGCAGGTGCAGTGATCGCGCCAGGACTTATTGACTCTCATATGCATATCGAGAGTTCCATGATTACCCCCCGGATCTACGCAAAAACCGTAGTACCGCAAGGAACGACGACCGTGTGCTGGGACCCACACGAAATCGGAAATGCCAGTGGTCTGGATGGCGTGAAATGGGCCATTGAAGCCACCAAAGGCCTTCCTCTCCGCATTCTGGTCGAAGCCCCGTCCTGTGTACCGTCCGCACCGGGGCTGGAACGCTCTGGTGCTGTCTTTGACGAAACGGCCATGGCAGAGATGCTATCCTGGCCTGAAGTGATCGGTGTTGCTGAAGTGATGGATATGCGAGGCGTCATCACGGGCTCACCTCGCATGAAGAGTATTGTCAACGCCGGCCTTACAAGCGGAAAACTGATATGTGGCCATGCACGAAACCTCAAAGGCAGAGACCTTCAGGCGTTTATGGCTGCTGGCATAGAGTCAGACCATGAGCTGACGTCTAAAGCTGATATTCTGGAAAAACTCCGATCCGGTATGACCTTGGAGTTGCGAGTTTCCCATGAAAATATCCTGCCTGAAGCGATTGCGGCCTTTGAAGAATTGGGCTGCGTTCCACAAACCGTCACGCTCTGTACGGATGATGTTTTTCCAGATGATCTGTTGCGCCGTGGGGGAATGATTCATCATCTCAGATGCCTCGTTTCTTTAGGAATGCAGCCTCTGGATGCCCTACGTTGCGCAACGCTGAATGCAGCGATGCGCCTTGAACGGCGAGATCTTGGCCTTGTTGCAGCTGGCCGCCGGGCGGATCTGGTAGTTTTCAACAACCTTTCAGATTTTACGCCTCTGGAGGTTTTCACATCCGGCATCCATGCTGCGTCACACGGAACGCTTCTGATCGGCCTCCCGACTGAGCTGCCAGGACTTCCGCTCAAAACCATAAACCACGCGCCTGTCACCCCTGAAGATTTTCAGATTGCGGTGGCCGATGCCACGAAAGTCCGTGTTCGAACTGTCCGTACACCCCGCACCACTCAGTGGGGAGAACGGGAAATGAGCGTTGAAGCGGGCCATCTCGTTCTGCCACCTGACGCTGCGCTCATGGCTGTTTTCAACCGCTATGGGAAAAACGGGCCACCTGGGCTCGGCATTCTTGAGGGATGGGGAGACTGGTCAGCCACAATCGGCACAACGATCCTTCATGATAGCCATAATCTTGCGATTTTCGGTCAAAATCCGGAAGATATGGCGCTTGTAGCCAACACTCTCATTGCGAGTGATGGGGGCATGGCAGTCGCACGGAACGGCAAAATTATCGCCCATGTTCCACTTCCTGTGTGCGGGCTGCTTTCTCCGGAAAATCTGGAGGTTGTCAGTCATCAGTTTACAGCCGTTCGGAATGCCGCAGCAGCGGCGACAACATGGGACGGTCCGACCGCCATGATCAAGCTGGTGACGGGCGCCTCTCTCGCCTGCAATCCCGGGCCACACGTCACAGATCTGGGGATTACGGATGGTATGACAGGTGAAATCATCACCAACATGGTCATGGAGACTGCCTGATGACGTTTCCCCACGACGTAACGGCCATGCGTCGCGATCTCCACAGCTTTCCCGAAACAGCCTTTCTTGAATACCGAACGGCATCACTTGTCGCTCAACGCCTGACAGAATTGGGTTATTCTGTCAGGGTTGGGCCGGAGATCATGTCCATGAACGATGTTCGTGGATTGCCTACAGAAGAAGATATTCAGGCTGCCCAAAAAGATGCCCTCGCAAATGGAGCAGACCCTTTTTGGCTGAAAAGAATGCCCGGTGGCCAGACGGCTGTTTGCGGAGAAATTCGACGTGGTGAAGGCCCGGTTGTTGCTCTTCGCTTTGATATGGACGCCCTCCCCGTCCACGAAAGTTCATCATCACATCATTCTCCGGCTCTGGGCAATTTCAGGTCTCGACACGAAGGGCGGATGCATGCGTGCGGCCATGATGGTCATACGGCTATAGGGCTGGCTGTCGCAGAAAAACTGTCGCGTCCAGAAGCAGAATGGAAGGGAACACTCCGGTTTATTTTCCAGCCTGCGGAAGAAGGAGGGCGCGGAGCCCAGCCGATCGTTTCGAGTGGACTTCTGGATGATGTCGACCGTTTTCTGGCTACTCATCTTGGCTGCCAGCTTCCAAGCGGGCAGATTGCCCTGACGGCTGATGGTTTTCTTTGGGCGGAAAAGTGGAATGTGACCTTCACGGGCAAAGCGGCTCATGCGGCGATGTGCCCTGAGGAAGGCCGGAACGCCCTGCTCGCTGCGGCTATCGCCGTTCCTGGTCTTTATGCGCTACCTCGCGATGGACAGTCTGATACGAGGATTAACGTGGGTCTGTTACAAGCAGGCCGTGCCCGAAACGTCATTGCAGATCAGGCCTATCTCGAACTTGAACTGCGTGCTTCAACCCGCGAAGGCCTCAGTCGCCTGACAGACGGCGCAACGCGCACCCTGCAAGGCGCGGCTCTGACTCAGGGTGTTGAAGTCAAAATCGACATTTACGGAACAGCCATCAGCGCTCAGTCCGACCCGGAAATTATGGAGCGTTTGAGAGATGCGATTCTTGGCACAGAAAGTGCCGCCGTTATTCAGAGCTGGCCGATAGGTGGCGGTGATGACGCAACCTTCATGATGCAGCGCGTGCAGGAGCGCGGGGGCAAAGCTGGTTATTGCCTGTTTGGGGCAGATATTACCGCCCCTCATCATGCCAGTCTGTTTGATTTTGACGAGACTGTATTGCACAGAGCCGTATCGGTTCTTTCAAAATTTGTGGAACTGCCAGCATGAGCACTCTTCCTTTCTGGCAGGTTTTCGCACCGGATGTTGCACTGAGCGGCCCCTATACCGATCGTTACAGGGTTCGTGCAGGAAATCGGAATCTTGACCTCCCTCTGCGTACTCTACCGAATGGAAAGCAGGCGGTCTCATCCCTTCTGGTCAATCAGACATCCTTTGAAGTGATGGATGTGTTGTGTGAAGAATTGGTCAATCTGGCCCAATCACTGAAGCCGGATCTGGTTGTCGGTATGCCGACTTTGGGTCTAGGTCTGGCTGCGGCTGTCGCCCGTGGGTGCGGACTGCCACGATATGTGCCGCTGAGCACATCGCGAAAATTCTGGTATAAAGATACGCTTTCTGCCCCCCTTTCGTCCATTACCAGTCCAGACAATACCAAAAACCTCTACCTTGACCCCAACTTGCTTCCGTTGCTCCGCGCGGCCAAGAAAATTATCATCGTTGATGACGTAGTCAGTACGGGGCAATCATTGGCTGCCGGTGTGAATATTCTTGCAGCGGCAGGCGTGTCTCCCATCGGAGGCCTTTGTGTCATGACGCAAAGTGATCGTTGGAAGAACCGCTTTTCTTTTCCTGTTCTAAGCTGCTTCTCCTCCCCCCTTTTTGAGCACACGACAGAGGGCTGGATTGAACAGAAATGCCCTCCTCAAACAGGGAGCTCTGATTGATACGCTTCTGCCGTCTAAGCGCGGACGTTGGGCTGAACAGGACCTGTGAGGTGCCCTAATGACTCTGCCGCTATAGAACCCCAACGCCATGCTGGCCGACCAGAGCGATAACAAATAATCGTTTCCTCCAATATCTGCTGATGCACGAAATCCTGCCGGTCATTCCATCACGCAAAAGCTGCGGTGGTCCATAGAAAACAGACTGGCGGCTTTACCGACCACAGCCACATTTTGCGATCCGTTCCGACGAGACCGCCTTGTCCCGAGAAGTTTCATCACCTTTGCCGCCGTAAGGCTTTGGGTCAGGTCTTTTGTCAACGTAATCTGGACTGTCACTCGCACGACATGCGTGCCTATACCGGAACGTCCCGTAACAATCCTTTCAAGTTCTATAAAAATATCAATCCATAGTGGGATATTCCCCAAAAACATTAATAACCATTATATAATGTTATTTTCTATAAAACATTCCGTGCGTGTGTATTTTTTTATCTCTCACTATGATAGTTGGATAACGATATAAAATCTTACATCCGAGATAGAATAGTGAAATACTCACATCGTTCTTTGCCTCTCCTCACTCTACGGCAAATTCCATATGCGAAATGCATCGTTCCCCTGATGGTCATCGCAGGTCTGGGATTAACCACGGGGCAGGCAGATGCGTCAGAATTTGCATCTTCTCGGATAAAGAAAAAGCAGGAAAAACCACAAAATACAGGTCCTTCAACAACGCTTTCAGGTGGTGAAGAACAAATTACTGTCACTGTCCGTCGTCGGAGCGAGCCTCTGCAGAAAGTCCCGGTTGCCACGTCTGTTTTCACTGCAAAAGATGCTGCACGGAACAACGTTCATGATCTTCAGGGTATTTTCCAGTTCATTCCGTCAGCCAATTTCCGAACAAGCGCTTCCTCAAAAGATAGGACAGTTTTTGTGCGTGGAATAGGCACAATTTCCACCTCTCCAGGCGTAGAACCCTCTGTGTCCACCGTTCTGGACGGCGTTGTCCTGGCCCGCTCGGGTCAGGCCACTGCGGATCTTCTCGATCTTGAGCATATTGAAGTATTAAGGGGACCCCAGGGTACTTTGTTTGGTAAAAATGCTTCGGCAGGCGCGGTGAATATCGTCACTGCAGCGCCCACAGAAGCCTTTCATGCCCATGCTGATGCGTCCTATTTTTCGGGCGACGAATATCGTCTGAGTGCTGGAGCCTCGGGCACACTTATTCCCTCAAAGCTAACTGCCAATGGATCTTTTCTGGTAGGCGGCTATACTGGGAATGTTCGTAATGTGTACAACAGCGAAACCGTTAATGGATATCAGCATCGAGGGGCGAGAACGAAGCTGGCATGGACGCCAGACGACCAGACACGGGTTACCCTTGGACTGGATTATATGTATTCCAACGATGCCGTTCCCAATGGAGTCTTTTCATCGACCTCACATGTTGCCTACCCTACAGGAACAGTGACGAACAATGCCGCTCTGGCGCAGGCTCTAAGTGCCGAGGGCATTAATCCTTCATCGAACAATACACGCGTCAGCAACAATACCCTCAGCAAATCCATTGATCACAATGGGGGGGCTTCAATCACGCTTGATCGGAAGTTTGGCGCTTATACTCTGACTTCCATTTCCGCCTACCGGCGCTGGCAGAACACACAGGATCAAGATTATGATCAACTGTCTCAGCCGTACCCTTCCCTGCCGCAACTCGCTGATCATGGGTGGCTGGACTTCTGGCAGGCGTCACAAGAGGTGCGTATTGCCTCCCCGAAAGGCCATTTTTTCGATTACGTCGGCGGTCTGTATTATCTTCATACCTCTGATTCAGAGACATATGATCGGTCTTTGCAGCCTTATGGAGGAACATCCACTTCCGGACATGCAAATTTCGGAACCACCGGAAACAATTACGCGGTCTTTGCAGAAGGCAATCTGAACTTCACAAAGAATTTCAGGGCCATTCTGGGGCTTCGACTTTTGAGAGACGATCTGGATTACCGCTTCAACCGCACATCGACATCTGCCGCGGCGGTAACGGGCATCCGTCCAGACTATTCTTCCAATGGCTCAACAGCTCATAACGGATATGTAGACCGGATCGGCCTGCAATACGACATCAGCCACGATATCCATACCTATTTCACTTACTCTCATGGTTATAAGGGGCCAGCTTATAACGTCTTCTTCAATATGCAGAACACCGATGCAAAATCCCTACGGCCCGAACAGAATAACAGTTTTGAAATCGGCGTGAAGTCACAATTCCTGCATCGTCGAATTACAGCGAATTTCGCAGCATTCATTGAAGATTTTTCCAACTATCAGGCCAACTTTCTGGATACTGTTGCCGGTGCAACTGTTACGCGCCTTATCAATGCAGGAACTGTTTCGAGCAAAGGCGTAGAGGGTGATATTACCGCACGTCCATTCCGCTATCTGACAGTCGGAGGTAATTTTGCCTATACTTATGCAACGGTTGATCATTTCAATTGCCCTGCGGGGGCGCCTCTTTCCTGCAATGTCAATGGCCAACCCCTACCTTTTGCCCCACGCTGGAAACTTGTTCTGAATGCGGACTACACGCGACCACTGAATGATCGTTTCACGCTCTCTCTCGACAGCGATTACACATGGCAGAGCCGCACCCAGTATTCGCTGACGGAAACGCCCGACACCATCCAGAAAGCTTATGGAATCTGGAACATGAGTACGACGATCGAGGACAGGAAGCATCGGTTGCGTCTTACGCTCATCATGCGTAACGCCATCAATACACATTACGCCTCTTATATGGGCTATGGGAGCCTGGGAGGTGTCGTAAACTGGCTTCCGCGCGATTACGGCCGTTATGGTGGCTTTACCCTGCACAAGGACTTCTGAGCCAATGATCAGACGGCTCCTCAGTCCATCACAGGGATCAGAAACAGCACAACCGGACACCACAGAAAGACTGTCCGTCCTAATACCCTCTCTGCTGTTTCTGATCGGTATCATCGCCTACGCAGACCGACAGATTCTCGCTTTGCTCAAGCCTGAACTGGACCGTATTTTCGGCTGGACTGCTGCTGACTACGCGTCAATTTCCTCATGGTCACAAGCGACCATCGCTGTCAGCCTGCTGGTCAGCGGGTGGGTTGTCGATCGTCTGGGAATAAAAAAGACGTTGGGTTTTGGTCTGACAGGATGGAGCCTTGCAACCATCCTGCATGCTGCGGTGCGGAGTGTCAGCGGCTTTTTGGCCGTCCGGATCGCTCTAGGACTGTTTGAGGGTGTGGGCACACCCGCCAGCATGAAGGCCATCAGAACGACATTCCCCCGTGATGCTCAGGGTCGCATGATCGGCCTGCTCAATGCAGCCCCAAATCTGGCCGCAATGAGCACACCTCTGATTGTGGCTCTTCTATTCCCCGTACTGGGATGGCGCGGCACAATTATCGCGGTTGGGGCTTCAGGACTGCTTTGCGCATTGCTCTGGTTCCGTTTCGCCCGCGTGAACGACAGCGAAACACAGACCTCGGCAACGGATCATGCAGAGCCCAGCGCCCTTCCCGCATGGCGCTGTGTCACAGGTTTTGCATTGGGAAAATTTCTTACAGACCCGGTGTGGTGGTTCCTGCTGTTCTGGCTACCCGACCTGCTCCATCGGCGCTTTGCACTTGAACCGTCTTCCATGGGTTTTCCTCTGGCCGTAGCGTATGGCATGGCAGGGATTGGCTCCATTCTGGGAGGGTACGCGCCTTTTTTCCTGACTCGGGCCGGGTATAGACATGAAACAGCACGACGCGCCATTATGGCTTTCGCCGCCTTGTGCGCCCTGCCGCTCCCTCTTCTGCTCACAACGTCCAGCCTGACTCTTGGCATTGCAGTCTGCGGGCTGACTCTGGCTGCTCATCAGGCCTTTGCTACCAATCTGTTCGGATTCATTACCGAGTGGGTTCCTACACGAATGACTGGGCGTGCAACGGGTGTGGGCGCTTTTGCGGGAAATATCGGCGGCGCGCTCATGCTGCACCTTCTGGGGCAGTTTGCGGCTCCAGGTCAGTCAATGAAGCCTGTTTTCGCTTACTGTGCTGTCGCCTATATTCTGGGGTGGCTCGCACTGGCGCTTTTTGCGCCCGTGCGGAAACTTCTCGCCCAGTCCGCCAGTCCTGACCTTAACCGTCCAGTTCCGACAGTCTGACCATCCGTTTTTCCCGGGCACTGATCTCGGCTGCCGTCCCGATTTTCACGGCCAGAAGACCATCTGCGGCCGTCACCTGAACCGGTGCGCGCCCGGCGGCTGCATCCAGAAACGCCAGGAGCTGGAAGTAAGTCGCCCCATGATGATGTCCGGCAGCAAGCACGTCATCGCGAACTTCGATCGTCTCCCGCACAACGGCCTTGGGCTCACCCACAGGAACGCGAGGGGAGAAAACCTTGACCCCGGACGGAATACCCACCTCCAGCTTTGCGCGATCCCCAATCGCCACAAGCTGCTCCTGCTCGTCCGCTCCTTCTGCGAACATGCACAGATCCAGCATGGCGCGTACGCCGTTGTCGAAATCGACAATGGTATAACTGTTATCGATGATATCAGGCGCCTGACCGTCATAACGCTCATCAAGATGATTGACGTCCGCCGCTCCCGAACAGAAAACGCTGACAGGATTGGCACATACGATACAGGTCATAAGATCGAAAAAGTGACAGCATTTTTCGACCATCGTACCGCCCGTATTGCGGTTGAAGCGGTTCCAGTCTCCAACCTTGGCCAGAAACGGAAAGCGGTGCTCATGGAGAGCCAGCCGCTTCAAAACACCGATCCTGCCCTCATGCACATCAGCGATGAAGCGTGAGACAGGAGGCATAAACCGGTATTCCATCCCAACCCAGAAAATACCCTTGCGTCCATCTGTCCGCGCGACAATGTCTGCGGCGTCAGCTACCGTTGTGCAAAGCGGCTTTTCGCAAAGAATATGAAGATCCGTATCGAGCAGGGGTAAAAGCACATCGTGATGCGTGTAATTCGGCGAGGCAACAATCACCGCATCAGCCTCAGTCACCGCAAGCATGGATAAAACGTCGGCATAAGCCGGGATATCTGCGGCATCCTCACCAAAACTGGTCCGCAGACTCTCTTTTGCCCATGCGATGGAAGAGGGTTCGGGATCGACAAGTGCAACGACGCGTGTTTCGGGCACAAGCACCAGATTACGGATATGTTCCTGAGCCATAAGGCCGGTACCAACGAGAATGAAACGCATTGTCCGCCACGTGTTGTTGTTAATGCCGTGAGGCGCGCTATACATCAATTAATCAAAGTGGTAAATAAGTATTAAACATTATTATTTAGTGATTAGGTCTTCAGATGCTAGTTCCCTCCGCCTCAACTCCGTCCTGTGAATTCAGTTGGTTCTCTGCGCTGTGTGATGATGACTACGAATTTCTCGGTGTCCCGGACAAGGCACTCCAGTCGTCTTGGGAGCATTGCAGAAATATCGTTCTGGGCGCGGAAAAAGGAGGCTTTGACCGTATCCTTCTGCCTTCAGGATACAGTCTGGGACTGGATACAATCGCTTTTGCCGGTGGGATGGCTCCCCTGCTGCGTCGCCTGAAACTGCTGACAGCCATTCGTTGCGGCGAGGTCTGGCCCCCTCAACAGGCGAGACAACTCGCCACGCTCGACCAGCTGGCTGAAGGTCGTCTCGACATCAACATCATTTCCTCGGATCTTCCGGGTGAGACGCTGGAAAGTGCCCCGCGCTACAGGCGTACCCTGGAATATATGCATATCCTGCGAGCCCTCCTGAACGGTCAGCCTGTCGACACCCAGGGAGAGTTTTACAAGCTTTCCATCGCCCCGCCTCGCTTGCAGGGTTACGGTGGCAAGTCTCCTCTGTTTTATTTTGGCGGTCTTTCCGAAGCCGCCCGTGAAACGGCAGCGGCAGCGGCCGATGTCTATCTGATGTGGCCCGATACCCTCGAAGGCGTTCGGGATGTCGTCACTGACATGCGGGCCCGTGCTGCCCGATACGGCCGCACCCTGAAATTCGGCTATCGCGTGCATGTCATCGTTCGGGATACCGAAGCCGAGGCGCGCGCCGCCGCCTCCCGACTTGTTTCCAAATTGGACGCCTCTACCGGCGCCAGCATTCGCAACCGTTCACTTGATGCTGCGACTGCCGGAGTGCTCCGGCAAGGTGAACTCAGGGATCGCGCCGATAGCGAGGGTTATGTTGAAGACATTCTATGGACCGGCATTGGGCGGGCAAGGTCTGGCTGTGGTGCTGCCCTGGTCGGCACTCCTGACCAGATTCTGGCCAAGCTGCGCGCCTATCAGGAACTCGGGATGGAAGCCTTCATTCTGTCAGGCTACCCTCATCAGAGCGAATGCGACCTGTTCGCCCGACACGTCTTGCCACATCTGAACCATGCTTCACTCTCCCGGTTTGACTGAAGCCAGCATCACGATACGTACAAAAAGGAAAGCCGCATGACCTGGACACCGAACCCCTCCCGTTATGAAACAGCGACCTTTCGTCGCTGTGGCCGCTCCGGCCTTGACCTGCCGCCCATTTCTCTTGGCTTGTGGCACAATTTCGGAGGCACTGACGTGTTCGAGACAGGTCGTGCCGTCATCAGGCGCGCCTTTGATCGTGGCGTAACGCACTTCGATCTGGCCAATAACTATGGACCGCCCTACGGCTCTGCCGAAGAGAATTTCGGCGCGATCCTCAAAAAGGATTTTGCGGCCCATCGCGACGAGATGATTATTTCTTCAAAAGCCGGCTGGGATATGTGGCCCGGCCCTTATGGTAACGGCGGGTCCCGCAAATATCTTCTGGCCTCTCTCGACCAGAGCCTCCAGAGAATGGGGCTCGATTACGTCGATATTTTTTACTCGCATCGCCCAACGCCGGATGTCCCACTTGAAGAGACAATGAGTGCTCTGGTGCAGATGCACCGCCAGGGCAAAGCACTCTATGTCGGTATTTCGTCCTATGGCCCGGAGCGAACAAAACAGGCCGCTGCCATCCTGAAGGCTGAAGGCGTACCGCTCCTCATCCATCAGCCGTCCTATTCGATGCTTAACCGATGGGTTGAGGTGGAACTGCTCGATACGCTCGAAAACCTTGGCGTTGGATGTATTGCTTTTTCTCCGCTGGCTCAGGGACTTCTGACCAACAAATATCTCAACGGCGTTCCGGAAAACTCGCGCGCGGCCATTGGGGACTCCTTTGTCCAGGCGATGCTCTCAGAGGACAATATCGCACATGTCCGGGCTCTGAATGACATTGCACAAAAACGCGGACAGTCCCTCGCACAGATGGCTATTGCCTGGATCCTGCGCGATCCCCGGGTCACCTCCGCCCTTATTGGCGCACGCAACGTTCAGCAGCTTGACGACTCACTGGATGCCCTGAAAAATCAGTCTTTCAACACGGATGAACTGAAGTTGATCGACCAGTATGCCCGCGAAGGACATATCGACCTCTGGCGCAACCTCTCCGAATAAAGAGATACTTACCATCTCAAACAGGTTCGTCGGATCATCCCGACGAACCAAATTATAGCTCATCAAGAAATACAATCAGATCTCAATTTCTATAATCTTCTGATATATTATCGTTCCATAATATATATAATTATTTTCAATCTAGACACTGTCTGCATTTATAATTTCCCATAACAACCGGTTGAGCATTTTGTGCTCTCAACAAAAGCAGATTTGGTATTACCAAAACCGCAAACTGCCTCCGTTCGCAGGAATAAGCCTCTGAGGCCGAAAAATCACATCTTACAGGAGGAGAGAAAAATATCTCATACCCTTATGGACACCCATATCGTTATATGTAACATAATTGGAGATAGTTATTGCGGTCATAGTGTGACATTCAATCACAAAATAGATCGTATGAAACCTTGGGCATGACTAACCCGTCATGCACGCTTTCTGCTTCATAGGGTCTGGGTGTCGTTTATGGATCTGGTTCTTGGAATTGATGTCGGAACAGGGAGCGCCCGGGCAGGCCTCTTCACCCTCGACGGGCAAAAGAAAGCGTCTTTCGTCCAGAAGATCCAGACATGGACACCACACGCAGGCTACGCGCAGCAATCTTCCGCTGATATCTGGTCCGCCATTTGCCAGGCGACCCGTAACGCGCTGGCAATGCTTGAGGGGCCTTATCGCATTACCGGAATTGGCTTCGACGCAACCTGCTCTCTTGTCGTCCTTGATAAGGACGGCCATGCCCTGTCGATAGATCCGGACGGAGCACCAGAGCAGAACATCATCCTCTGGGCGGATCACCGTGCCCTTGAGGAAGCGCAGGACATCAATCGCGGCGGTCATGATGTGCTTCGCTATGTCGGCGGCTCGATTTCTCTTGAGATGGAAACGCCAAAGCTGCTCTGGCTGAAGCGACATCTTCCCCATATCTACGATCAGGCAGCCCATTTCTTTGATCTGCCAGACTTTCTGACATGGCGCGCAACAGGGTCTCTCTCCCGCTCTGCCTGTTCGACGGCCTGCAAATGGACCTATCTCGCTCACGAAAACCGCTGGGACGAAGGATATTTTCAGTCTGTCGGTCTGGGAGATCTTGCGTCTGACAATTTCAGCCGGATTGGAAATGATGTGCGTCCGTTGGGCGGTACTCTGGATTCCGGCTTGAGCGCTCAAGCTGCTTCTGAAATGGGACTGACACCCGGCATCCCCGTGGGCGTCTCTGCCATTGATGCCCATGCTGGTGGCATCGGTCTGTTCGGACTCAATACGGAAGGGTCTTTATCAGATGAGCAACTTGAGCGCTCAATCTCCCTGATCTGCGGGACTTCGAGCTGCCATATGGCGGTCTCGAAAGAAGCACGTTTCGTATCTGGTGTCTGGGGGCCTTACTGGAACGCCATGATCCCCGAAATGTGGCTCAATGAGGCGGGTCAGTCATCTACAGGCTCGTTGATCGACTTCGTTATTTCCAGTCATCGCCTTGGCGCTTCCCTTAAGCAGGAAGCCGAAAAAGCCGGAACAAGCGTATATGCGCTGCTGAACGCGCGGATTGAGACGCTTGAAGCCGAGGCACTGCCAGGAACAATCACGTCCGACCTGCATGTCTTTCCGGATTTCCACGGAAACCGCTCGCCCCATGCCGATCCGGCTTTGAGGGGCATGATCAGCGGTCTGACGCTCTCTGATACGCTCGATGATCTGGCGCGGCTCTATCTCGCCACAGTGCAGGGTCTCGCTTACGGCACGAAAGATATCATCAACGCCCTGAATGCCAAGGGCTACCGGATCGATACGATCCTTGCGACCGGTGGCAGCACCAAGAACCCCGTTTTCCTGCGCGAACACGCCAATGCAACCGGGTGCCGTATTCTGCTCCCCGCAGAACCTGATTCCGTTCTTTTGGGTGCCGCCATTCTCGGCGCTGTCGCAAGCGGGGCCTACCCTGACCTGCGGCAGGCTATGGCACGGATGAGCCATGCAGGAGACGAGATCGTCCCGGACGACCGCACCGCCACATATCACGCCGCCAAACGCAGCATCGCGCACGACATGCTCACGAACCAGATCACCTGGCGTCAGCAGATGCGCGACGTTCTGGAAAAGGAGGCCGCCGCCTGAGAACAGGCCCTGCCGTTCTTCTTCAGTCTCTTGTTCGCAATCTGCCAGAACCCCTTTTCCAGAGGTCAACGCCCATGCTTCGTCTGAAATCCACCCGCACAGTCCTCTGCGCCCTTGGCGCCCTGCTCGCCGGCTCTGTCCTTTCCAGCGCACAAGCCGCTGGAACCCTCACGATTGCCACCGTGAACAACGGCGACATGATCGTCATGCGTCAGCTTTCGACGGAATTCGAAAAAGCCCATCCAGACATTCACCTGAACTGGGTCACGCTTGAAGAAAACGTCCTGCGCCAGCGCGTCACGACCGACATCGCCATGAAAACCGGCCAGTTCGATGTCGTGACCATTGGCAATTACGAGGTGCCGATCTGGGCCAAACAGGGCTGGCTCACAGAAATCAAGCCCGATGACGCCTATGATATGAACGACATCCTGCCATCCGTGCGCGAAAGCCTCAGCGCGGAAGGCAAGCTCTATGCTCTGCCGTTCTACGCCGAGAGCGTCATAACCTATTACCGCAAGGATCTGTTCCAGAAAGCGGGCCTGACAATGCCTGAACAGCCCACTTACGACCAGATCCGCCAGTTTGCAGACAAGATCACAGACAAGCCCAATCAGGTCTATGGCATCTGTCTGCGTGGCAAGCCCGGCTGGGGCGAAAACATGGCGTATATTTCCTCGCTCGCCAACACGTTCGGGGCGCAGTGGTTTGATATGTCGTGGAAACCAACCCTGACATCCGACGCCTGGAAAGCGACCCTGAACTGGTACGTCTCCGCCCTCAAGGCGGATGGTCCTCCGGGTGCGACGTCCAATGGCTTCAACGAAAACCTGGCCCTGTTCGCCAGCGGTCATTGCGGAATCTGGATTGATTCCACGGTCGCGGGCGGTCTGCTGTTCGACCCCAAACAGTCACAGGTTGCAAACACGGTCGGCTTCGCTCCTGCCCCCAAAGGCCCCTATGGCAAAGGCCCGACATGGCTGTGGAGCTGGAGCCTTGCTGTGCCCGTCAGTTCTCATCAGAGCGCAGACGCACAAGCCTTCATCGCATGGGCCACATCCAAGGATTATGTGAAGCTGGTGGCTGAACGGAAAGGCTGGGTTGCAGCCCCTCCGGGAACACGCGCCTCAACCTATGCTGCCCCCGAATATCTCAAGGCGGCGCCCTTCGCGTCTTTCGTCCTGAACGCCATCAAGACTGCTGATCCCAACGGCCCGACCGCACAGCCCCGCCCCTATACGGGTGCCCAGTTCGTCGCGATCCCCGAGTTCCAGTCCATCGGCACTCAGGTCGGTCAGACGGTCGCAGCAACCCTGTCCGACCAGATGACGGTCGATCAGGCACTGACATCTGCTCAGGCTTCGATCACCCGCGCACTCCGTCAGTCCGGCCGCGCGCGATAACGCCGCCCGATCAAGGTTAAGATACCATGCAGGCCGTTCTCGAACACAGCCCGCCCGCAGGGGCGACAGTACAGACCGCGAAGAGGACAGGATTCCTGCTCCTCTCCCCGTCCGTTCTGATCCTTCTGGTCTGGTCGATCGTCCCACTCGTCATGACGCTGTGGTACTCGCTACAGAACTATAACCTCGTCGACCCCACGCTGCACGGCTTCGCGGGGATCGACAATTACTGGTACCTGCTGACCGATCCTGACTTCCTGCACGCCCTGCTGAACACACTCGTGCTCGTCGCGGGCGTTCTGGTGATCAGCATCGGCGGAGGAACCCTGCTGGCCGTTCTGTACGATCAGGAGTTCTTCGGCCGGGGCATTGCCCGCATCATGGTCATTTCGCCGTTCTTCATCATGCCCACGGTCTCCGCATTGTTGTGGAAGAACCTGATGCTCCATCCGATTTACGGCGTCTATTCCGCCATGATGCGGGCTGTCGGCCTCACGCCCATCGACTGGCTGGCGCGCTTTCCACTCATGACGGTGATGATGATCGTCGCCTGGGAATGGCTTCCTTTCGCGGTTCTGATCCTGCTCACCGCCGTGCAGTCGCTGGACGGCGAGCAACGTGAAGCCGCCCGGATGGACGGTGCAGGCACGATCGCGCGGTTCCGCTACATTATCCTTCCGCATCTGGGTCGCGCCATCAGCGTCGTGGTCATGATTGAGACGATCTATCTGCTAACGATCTTCGCCGAAATTTCCGTCACCACAGCGGGGGGCCCCGGCGTAGCCTCCACCAATCTGGCCTACCTGATCTATTCCCGCGCCCTGCTTCAGTTCGATGTAGGCGGTGCTTCAGCGGGTGGCGTGGTCGCGATCGTTATCGCCAATATCGTTGCAATCTTTCTGGTGCGCGCCGTAGCCCGCAATCTGGAGGCCTGACATGGCGCTCAAGACAAAAACCAGCACCCGGATCGGCGTGACCATTCTTGGATGGGGAATAGCCCTCTGGCTGTTCTTCCCGATTTTCTGGATGATCCTGACAAGCTTCAAAAGCGAAGTGCAGGCCATCTCCACGCCGCCGAAGCTGTTCTTTATGCCGACGCTCAGCAGCTATGCCGAGGTATTCGAACGCGCCAATTACTGGCACTTCGCGCTGAATACCGTGATCGTCTCGGTCGGGGCGACGGCCATCGCCATCGCGCTGGCTGTTCCCGCTGCCTATTCGATGGCATTCATGCCTTCAAAGCGCACCCGCGGGACTTTGCTCTGGATGCTCTCGACCCGGATGCTACCCCCCGTGGGCGTTCTGGTGCCGATCTATATTCTGGCTCGCAACACCCATCTGCTTGACACCTGCACCGGCCTTGCAATCGTGGACATGCTCACGAACCTGCCGATTATCGTTTGGATGCTCTACACGTTCTTCCGCGAAGTCCCGGCCCCCATTCTCGAAGCGGGCCGGATGGACGGCGCCACACGCTGGCAGGAAATGACGATGGTGCTGCTGCCCCTTGCCCTGCCCGGCATTGCGTCCACAGCACTCCTGTCGCTCATCCTGTGCTGGAACGAGGCGTTCTGGTCCCTGAACCTGACATCCTCCCATGCAGCCCCGCTGACAGCCTTCATCGCATCCTTCTCGTCGCCGGAAGGGCTGTTCTTCGGAAAACTGTCCGCAGCCTCCACTCTTGCCGTCGCCCCGATCCTCGTTTTCGGCTGGATCAGCCAGAAACAGCTCGTCCGCGGCCTGACCTTCGGAGCCGTCAAGTGACTCTGATCCCGGCTCACTCCCTTCACTCTTTCTGCACGAACGGGGCCTGACCCATGGCGACTGTCGAACTCAAAAACCTCCGCAAGACGTATCTTACGGAAGAAATCATCAAGGGCATTTCCCTGTCGATCGAAGAACGCGAATTCGTGGTCTTCGTCGGCCCGTCAGGGTGCGGAAAATCCACGCTCCTGCGCATGATTGCAGGACTGGAAGACATCACATCCGGTGATCTGCTGATTGACGGCCAGCGCGTCAACGACGTGGAACCCGGCAAGCGCGGTCTGGCGATGGTTTTTCAGTCCTATGCGCTCTACCCGCATATGAACGTCTATAAAAACATGGAGTTCGGTCTGAAGCTGTCCGGCATGCCGGAAGCGGAGCGCCGCGCAAAAATCGAGCATGTCGCCCGTACGCTTCAGCTTGAACCCTATCTGAACCACAAGCCGGGACAACTCTCCGGCGGTCAGCGCCAGCGCGTCGCCATCGGACGCGCCATTGTCCGTAACCCGAAAGTGTTCCTGTTCGACGAACCGCTCTCCAACCTCGACGCCGCCCTGCGCGGCCAGATGCGCGTAGAACTCTCAGCCCTGCATCGCAAGCTCGGCGCCACTACGATCTATGTGACGCATGATCAGGTCGAAGCCATGACCATGGCCGACAAGATCGTCGTCCTGCAGAAAGGCATTGTCGAACAGATCGGTTCCCCGCTCGAACTGTACCATCACCCCCGTAACCTGTTCGTGGCCCGCTTCATCGGCTCACCGCCCATGAACTTCTTCTCGGCCATTTTCCAGGGCGGAGATGCCGCAGGATCGAGCGTGCAACTCCGGGATGGATCGAGCCTCTACGTTCCCGTCACGTCTCCGGGCCTCCTGCCCGGAACAAAGGTGACGGTCGGCATCCGCCCAGAACATGTCGAACTGGCGTCTTCAGGCCCCAATAGCGGCGTCGTGGAGGTCATTGAACGCCTCGGCGCCATCACCCTCGTTCATGTCCGTATGCCAGATGGCGAAATCATTGTCGTTCAGACGGATGGCGCCGTTCTCACGGATGTGGACACCCGCGTCAGCCTGACGCTGCCGCCACGGAACTGTCACCTTTTTGCTCCCGACGGTGTGGCTTTCGAAGCCTGTCACCGCCACCCTCTCGCAGCCTGATTTTCTGGATCACTTACAATGTACATGGAAAAACTCCGCCTCGATAACCGTGTCGCCATCGTCACTGGTGGTGCACAGAACATCGGTCTGGCCTGCGTCACGGCCCTTGCCGAAGCTGGCGCCCGCGTCGTCATCGCGGACCTCGACGAAACTCTCGCAGCGCAGGCCGTCCGGGATCTTCGCGATCAGGGCTATGATGTCAGCAGCGTTGCAATGGACGTCACAAAGACGGAAAGCGTGCAGAACGCCGTCCGTAACGTACATGAAAAAGAAGGCCGTCTGGACATTCTGGTCGCCTGCGCGGGGATCTGCATTTCCGAGGTCAAGGCCGAGGACATGACGGATGGTCAGTGGCTCAAACAGGTCGACATCAACCTCAACGGCATGTTCCGCTCCTGTCAGGCCGCTGGCCGCATCATGCTTGAACAGAAAAAAGGTGTGATCGTCGCCATCGGCTCCATGTCCGGCCTGATCGTCAACCGCCCGCAGCAGCAGGCTGCTTACAACGCATCCAAGGCAGGTGTTCACCAGTATATCCGCTCGCTGGCCGCAGAATGGGCGCCTCACGGCGTCCGCGCCAATGCCGTCGCCCCCACCTATATCGAAACCACTCTCACGCGCTTCGGTATGGAAAAGCCGGAACTTTACGACGCCTGGATTGCCGGAACGCCGATGGGGCGCGTAGGCCAGCCCGACGAAGTCGCCTCGGTCGTGCAGTTCCTCGCCTCGGATGCCGCAAGCCTCATGACGGGCGCAATCGTGAACGTGGATGCGGGATTTACCGTCTGGTGAATCCTCTGGCCCGGGCAGCAGGAAACTGCCCGGATTTCCCCTCTGCACAAGGGCCGTAACACTTCGTTTCCATGATAAAATCTTTCAGGGTCTTATTTTATAAACCTCTACTTGCAACTAACTCGCAATAGCGATACCAGCCTCTGATCACGCACCAGCATGAACAGTCATTTGAGGTCGGGTATGCACCGCAACAGGATTTTTTACGCGATACCCCTCTCCCTCGTCATGAGTGGAGAAGTCTTCGCAGCCGACCAGAATGTCACGCCTGAACAGTCCCAGCGTTCCGGGACAAAGAAAACCGATACCGCCGGAACACAAGCCAAAACGGTTGAGACGCTCAAGGTCCGCGCCCGCCGCGCCTCAACGATCGCCTCCTCCGCGACCAAGTCGGACACACCGCTCGTCGAAACCGCCCAGTCGGTCACGGTTATCACCCGCAACGAAATGGATATCCGTAACGTCCTGAACCTCAATCAGGCCGTCCGTTATACCGCGGGCATTACGGCGGATCTCCGCGGCGGCGGCGTCGGAACGCGCTATGACCAGTTTGCCCTGCGCGGATTTTCGGCCCCGACATTCCTTGATGGCCTGAAACTTCAGGACAGCCCGACCGGTTACGCTACCGCCCAGACCGATACGTCACGTCTGGATCGCATCGAAATTCTCAAAGGCCCGGCATCAGCCCTGTACGGCCAATCCAGCCCCGGCGGTCTCGTCGCACTCTCCAGCAAACTGCCCACGGACCAACGCTCCTATGGCAGCGTCAACGCAACCGGCGGCATGTTTGATCTGTATCGCGTGGATGCCGATGTCGGCGGTTTCGTGACGAAAAACGGTTTCGTCCGCTACCGCCTCGACGGCACTATCAACGGCCAGCACAGCCAGCTTGCCCGGACCGGCAGCCGACGCTTCTCCATCAGCCCGTCCTTCACGTTCGGCGGCGATGGCCCGACCACGCTGACGATCCTCGGCAATTATCAGTACGACCCTGAAAACGGCACCTACGGCGGCGTTCCGCTGGTCGGCTCGCTTAAACGCGCGCCTTTCGGCTATCTGCCGCGCAATTTCTATGACGGCGATACATCGTTCGAGAAATACAATCGCCGCCACGGCGCCATCACCTATATCTTCAATCATCGTTTCAACGATGACTGGAGCTTCAGCACCCGCGGCCGCTACGACGATATCAAAACCCAGTATCGCAGCGTCTATGACAGCGGCTATTACGTTACGGGGCAGGACGACATGCTGGCCCGCTCAGCCATTGCCACAAACGAACACACGCATAATCTGACTTTTGACAGCGCGTTCAAAGGCAAGGTCCGGACCGGGCCGTTGCGCCACACGATGATGTTCGGCTTCGACTATATGCAGCAGAGCGCTTCCGAGGTCGGCTTCTATGGTGACGCTCCGTCCATGAATGTTTTCCATCCGAACTATCAGGTGGCCATCGCTCCCCTGAACCCCTGGGTGAACTACAACACAGATTCCCATCAGGCCGGTATTTATGGTCAGGACGAAATCCACTGGAAGCGTCTGATCCTGACCGGGAGCCTGCGTAACGACTGGTACCGTTCTCACCAGACCGACAACATGTACCACACCACCACCAACCAGAGCCCCAGCCAGATCACATGGCGCGCGTCTGGCCTGTATCACTTCGATTTTGGCCTCTCGCCTTACATCAGCTACTCGACATCCTTCCAGCCCCAATCCGGGAATGTATCAACAGATGGTGGAAAGACCGTACATCAGGCCAGTCCGTCTGTCGGTAAACAGCTTGAAGGCGGTCTGAAATACCAGCTTCCGGGCACGTCACTGCTTCTTACCGCCGCAGGTTTCCATATTGAACAGACAAATGTTCTCGTTGGGATCGGCAGCACGGGCTACAGCGCCCAAAGTGGACTGGTCCATTCGGATGGTTTCGAGTTTGAAGCCCATGCCGAACCGTTCCACAACCTCGTGCTGACCGCGGCTGTCAGCATCCAGAAAGTCCACGATGACTCAACCGGAAAGCCCCTGATCCAGTCCGGAAAAGGCAATGCCTCGCTGTTCGCGTTCTATACGATGCCATCCGGCCCGGCAAAGGGTCTCGGCTTCGGCGGCGGCATGCGCTACTCCAACAAATCTTATGGTGGTGAAGCGTCTTACGGGAGTGTCTGGGTGCCACAATATGCGGTATTCGATGCGTCAGTGCGCTATGACCTCTCCAACCTGTCGCACAGCCTTCATGGCTGGAACGTCGGCGCGAGCGTCCGCAACCTCTTTGACAAGAACTTCATCGCCAACTGCCTGAGCTATGCCTCTTACGGTCAGGAATTCTGCTACTACGGAGAGCGCCGCAACGCGCAGGCCAATATTGGCTTTAGCTGGTAAAGCGCTGAGCGGGCACACCCGGCGCTACGACACGATCCTGCGTTTTGTCGTAGCGCTTCCGGGCGGATACATCATATCCGCGCTGGGAGGCGTGTGCCTCGCATTCTGGCTCCCCCTTTCCAGAGCGGATAACGCCATGGCCGGGATCCTGCTTGGCCTGTTGTTATGGCCAGTCGTCTTCATCGCATCCTTCGGGGTCGCAAATATTAGACGGCTGGCAGCAGTGGCAGGTGTTCTGACTGTTGTCTTGGCCGCTTTCGTCTTCAGCCGCGGCTGGTATCCATGAAAAACACCTTCCGTGCCTCCATGGCCCTCGTCCACACCACGCTGGGCCTTATAACCGGCTGGGTGCTGTTCGCCATTGCGCTGTCCGGTGCCCTGAGCGTGTTCCGACAGGATATCAATCTCTGGGCCAGACCGGAGTTACCGGTTACTGCCCCCGATCCGATGGTGGTGAACGCCCACGCGCTGGACTGGTTGAGCCATAACGCCCCTACCGCCAGCGCATGGTATGTTGCCAGCGCGACTGCGCTTCAGCCTTTTGCAACGGCCCTATGGCCAAATGCGAGAGGAAACTACATCCAGCGCGTCCTTGACCCTATTACTGGCAGCCCGGACGGCATCCGGGATACGCTCGGCGGAGAATTCTTCTACCGCTTCCATTTCGAGCTTCAGCTTCCCTATCCTCTGGGCCGACTGATCGCCGCAATCGCGGCCCTTGCACTTGTTGTCGGGCTGATAACCGGCGTCATCATCCACCGGCGCATTTTCGCGGATTTCTTCACTTTCCGACCTTCCCGCGGACAGAGAAGCTGGCTGGACATGCACAATTTGCTCGGTGTCGCAGCCCTACCCTTTCACCTGATGATTTCCTTCACCGGTGCCGTCACGCTCGGAACGCTGCTGCTCCCATGGAGCACACAGGCGCTCTACCGCAATGATCTGACGGCTTCTTATACAGAATTGAATCCGGCTCTCTATTCCCGTCCCGCTATGGGCCATCCCGCCCATCTCGCACCTTTTTTGCCGATGCTGCGTGAGGCCGAAAGCAAATTCGGTGGTGCCGGGCTGGAACAGATCTATGTGTTCAATCCATCCGATCAGGCCTCTCTCGTGACCATGATCGCCGGTAACGATCATACCGTCAGCACATCCTCACAGATCATCACATTCGACGGCCCCTCTGGCCGCATCATCAGACAACACATCGAACACCGCCCCGTTCTCAAAGCCTACACCTTCCTGTACGGGCTGCATGTCGCCCGCTTTGCCCCCGGCCTCACACGCTGGCTCTACTTCCTGTCCGGCCTTGCGCTTGCAGCCCTGATCGGCAGCGGCATGCATCTCTGGACGATCAAACGCCTGCGTCGTCCCCATCATCGCGGACACCGGATCGTTGCCCGACTGAATGTGGGTGTGCTGGCCGGTACGCCTCTCGCTTTCGCATCCTTTTTTATCGCGAACCGCCTTATCGGCCCCACGACGCTGCATCGGGCAGAATATGAAGTGACAACCCTCTTCGTCGTCTGGGGCCTTACCTTGCTGTACGCACTCGCCCGCCGTCCGGAACGGACATGGCCAGAGCTTCTGGGGGGCAACGCTGTTGCGTGCCTTCTGACCTCGCTTCTCAGCCTGCCCTGGCACACATCTGTTCTGGCTGGCGTCAGTGTAACGGCCGCGCTCCTGTCTGCGTCATTCGCTTTCGCAGCCTTTCGCACGCTGCAAAAAACGGTCCTCCCGGCATGAACGAGATCATGTCGCTGCTCCTCGGACAGGGCGCAATGCTGGTGCTCGTTACGGCCTCAGTGCGCGGAAATCGTATCCTGTGTCGCAACAGCCTGACAGACCTTCAACGGAATATTCTGAAATCCTGCGCCGCTGCCGGTCTGACCGCCAGCCTCGTTCTTCAGGCCACGTCCAGCAATTTCATCATCCTGAACATCATCGAATGGATCCTACTCGCAGGTCCGGAAATCATGGTCGCAACGCTGCTCTGCTCCTGGCGGGAACAGCGCTCGCGACCATGACGGTCGAACACGCTTAGGCGGAAAACGCCGCAGCAGGATCTGTGATCGTAGGTTGTCCCGTCTCCATCCGACCGCCAAGAACATGCTTGAAATCCGGATCGTCCGGAGAGGTCAGCGTCACGTCATACCACTGATGCGTGGCTGACAGATCCAGCCTGATGTCCTTATGCCCCCCGGATTTCAGAATAACCGTTTGCAACGGCGCAGCATCTCCCGTCCGATACTGGATCGTCACCGGAACTCTGCCGTCATTGCTGAGCGAGAGAAGAAGTGTTGCCCCCTTACCCTTTACGTCGCTTTGATAACGACATGCCGAGCGCAACAGAACACGATCCACATGCCCTCGATAGGCCCGATAGAAGCCATTGGGCGCATGAACCGCCACATCATATAGCCCCTCCACGGCAGGAAGTGCCACGTCCATGTCATCACCGGCCGCCACGGCATAGGTTCCCACCTGCATGTCCCGACCGTCATTGCGATAATCATAAACATTGAACGGCGCACCCACAGACCGTTCCCCATGAACGCCTCGGCCTGCACGGAGCTTCAAGCCGACACGCCCCTCTCCTGCAACCACGCCGCCGTCACAATAGAGCTCATACGGCAGCGCGCAGGCTGGACGTGTTCCTGCTTCCTGCCGAACGGTTTCCCGCAACAGATCCGGCTGTGTCCTCAGCGTTGCCGTCTCGGAAGCGGACAGAGAGCGAAAGCCACCCGGCAAAGGACGGTTTTTCGCATCTTCAATCGCTCGCAGATGCGTGTTCCGGTCCAGATAGTTCAGGGACGGTGCAGCCTCTTCGGAGGACTGAAAGCAGGACGTCAGATCGCCACAGATTGCACGACGCCAGGGAGAAATATTTGTCTCCCGAACAGGCGTTCCGAATTTCCGTTCAACAAAGTGTTCGAGAAACTGCAATGTCGAACTGTGGTCGAAAAGCTGCGAATTAACCCGTCCGCCACGGCTCCAAGGGGACGCAACCACCATCGGCACCCGGAAGCCGAGCCCGATCGGACCACTACGGGCCAGTCGCTCGGGAACGCCAAGACGCATTTCATCATCCGCTGTCGTATATTCCAGCCCGTCCGGTCCGATCGCCCCGGAAGAGCGTCCCGTTTCCGGGCGCTGGGGATCGGGAGCAGCGTAAGAGCAGCAGTGGTCGAAATACCCGTCATTTTCATCATAGGTCAGAATGAAAATGGTCTTTTTCCAGACATCGGGGTTTTCGGTCAGAATGTTCATGACTTCCGACACATACCAAGCCCCGTACCAGGCCGATGTCGGATGGTCCGAGAAATGCTCCGGTGCCGCGAGCCACGAAATAGCAGGAAGATTGCCTGTCCGCGTATCCATGCGGAACTGATGCAGCACATCGCCCTTTGGCGCCTTCATCCCCTTTGAATCTGAATCATCTGCAAAAGCCAGCGTCTCCAGAGAATGATAGTCCGGATCAGCCCTGTTCGTCACAAACGCCTTGTTGAAAAGCGCGCGTTCCGCAGGTGTCAGAGCCTCATATCCCTTTGCGGATTTCTGACGCCGACGCAGAACTTCCATCAGCGCCTTAGCTTCGACAAGCTGCTCGCCACGCTCACCCGACACCAGCATCTCGAGTTTTTCAAGCCGATTGATATGGTCGGAACATTCCTGAATCCGCTCGTCAATCCAGTCTCCAAATCCCGCATTGGAGCTGACATTGAAGTTGTCGAAGCACTCCAGAACATTACATCCGAAATTTGACAGCCAGGAGCGCTCTGCCGCTGACATCCCTCCCGTCTGACTAAGTTCGTTCTGATAGAATTTCCAGGAAACACCAATCTTTTCCAGACGCTCCGGAAAAGTCGTCCAGGTCATGCCGCCTTCAAGGATTTCCGGGTTCCGCATATACACGTTTGAGTTCGTGGTCTGCTGGTCACGCACGGTTCCCGTCCAGAAAATCAGACGATTGGGGGTCGTGCTCGTCATCGCCCCACAGTAATTCTGGTCACACACCGTAAAAGCATCGGCCAGCGCATAATAAAACGGCAGATCCTCGCGGGTATAATAACCCATCGTCAGAGGATATTGTTTATAGTCCTTTTTGTAGGGACGTTTGGCATCAATCCAGTCGTCATGATGCCCTCCATTCCACGCATCGACCTGACTGTCCCGGGAATGCGGGATCGAGCCCATCCAAGTGACTTTGGTGTCATGAATATTGAGACGCCAGGGCGCATAGGTCTCGCCCTCCTTCCCAGACTGTACGAAAACGGAATTGCCGTTCTTCTGCCGGATAGCCCGCCTGTCATTAAAGCCGCGAACCCCGGCGAGCGTACCAAACATATGATCGAAAGAGCGGTTTTCCTGCATGAGGATCACCACATGCTCGGCATTCAAATATGTCGTTTCCGGATCAGGCGCGATGGCATAAGCACGGCGGATGGCGGCTGGCAGCCCTTCTGTCGCTGCGGCCGCCCCACCGAACAGGGCATATTTGAGAAAGGTTCTGCGAGAGGACATATAGATCTTTGCCTGAAACCAGAAGGCGTTTGCGCGCCATAAATAAGGTATATCAGGCCAGTCCTAAACATTTCGCAGAATCAGTTCACCCCCTGCTTTCATAATTTAATAAAGGTTTCACTACCCAGCGGTGTTGTGAAGATCAGTTGCCCAGTGAGCGGTCAACAGAGCGCCCTGCCCGCTCGATTGGTCCTTTGGGCGGATCAACGGTATCACGCACCTTCTCTCCAAACGTCCGATGATGTTCGCAGGCCGTCAGCGTGACGCAGGAGACTGAAAGAGCCAGAAGAAGCAGGATGGATTTTCGCATGTGAGCGTCCCTTCGAAAATACGTTTCGGCATAGAAAACGTCGAAGCTCTCCTATGGTTTCTTTCGGATATCCGAAACGATTTCTTATTCAGAATTCAATTTTATTCAATATATTCCACCCTTAACCAGGAAATAAAAACCAAATCCTTACAAAATAAAATTCAAAACCAATAACAGTCATGCAGAATTTTGATTTACCCAGACTGTCGCAAAACAGTCATGTTTCAATGGTCGCATCGTCATAGAGCGTGCAATAGATTGCAAAAAGGTAAACAACCCATGGATTGGTGATGTCTGAAACGACGATAGGTTCCCGCGCGGAAATCCAGTCTTCTTCGCGCCCCAACATGAGTGGAGGGAACAAGCCTCTGCATGTTGTCCTCTTTTTTGCGGTGCTGATCGGGGCGTTAGGCTTTGCCGCATTCAGTATTCTCAGAGATATGCATTCGGTCGGCGAAGGAGCCCTGGCAACCGGAACTTTCGTGATGCTCGGCATCGCGCTGATCATCGCTCTGGCGTTCGAGTTCGTTAACGGCTTTCATGACACAGCCAACGCCGTGGCAACCGTCATCTACACCCGAAGCCTGCCCCCTCTCGTGGCCGTCATCTGGTCTGGCTTCTGGAATTTTCTCGGTGTTGCACTCTCCACCGGCGCAGTCGCCTACAGCATCGTCACACTTCTTCCGGTGGAGTTGATCCTTCAGGCCGGAAGCGGTGCGGGCTATGCCATGATTTTCGCCCTGCTGATCGCCGCCATCGTCTGGAATCTCGTGACATGGGCATTCGGCATCCCCAATAGTTCGTCCCATGCCCTCGTGGGGTCAATCATGGGCGTCGGCCTGGCCAACCAACTGATGTCGCCGACCGGGGCGGCGACGCAGGGTGTCGACTGGGGCCAGGTTGAAAAAGTTTTCTCCGCCCTGCTGTTCAGCCCCATCTGCGGGTTCGTCATGGCCGGACTTCTGTTGCTCGTCATGAAGCTGCTGATCCGCAACAAAGCCCTGTATCAGGCCCCTAAAGGCGATACTCCGCCACCTCTGTGGATCCGCGCGCTCCTGATCTTTACCTGCACAGGTGTCTCATTTTCGCATGGCGGCAATGACGGGCAGAAAGGTATGGGTTTGATCATGCTGATCCTGATTGGCGCAGCACCCACCGCCTATGCCCTGAACCGGGCTATGCCGGAAAGTGCCATGCCCGCGTTCTTTCAGTCTTCCGCAGAAGCCGAAAAAATCTTCCTGAGCCACTCCCCATCCCCGTCCACCACGCTCACAGCAGCAAATGCCCGTGAGATCGTAGGCGCTGGCCTGCGCGCCAAGTCTGTTGCCTCTCCACAGACCTATGACGCGCTGGCCGTTCTCAGCAACGACATCTCCACCTCGGTCAAAACTTATGGCTCCATGAAAGCCGTCCCTGCTGCAGCCGTGCCGAACGTCCGTACGGACATGTATCTGGTCGCAGACGCCATCCGCGTCATGGGAGAAGCAAAAGATTTTACGCCAACGGAAAAGAATGCGCTGAAATCCTTCCAGTCCGAACTCTATCACGGCACGCGCTTTATTCCGCTCTGGGTCAAGATCTCCGTCGCCATTGCGCTGGGTCTTGGAACGATGGTCGGATGGAAGCGGATTGTGGTGACTGTCGGCGAAAAGATTGGCAAAACCCATATGACCTATGCCGAAGGAGCTTCGGCTGAACTCGTAGCAATGACAACTATCGGTCTGGCTGAAAGATACGGCCTCCCCGTCTCGACGACGCATATTCTGTCGAGCGGCGTGGCTGGAACAATGGCCGCCAACGGTTCAGGCATTCAGGTCGCCACCCTGCGGTCCATGGCTCTGGCATGGGTCACCACCCTACCGGCCGCAATGGCGATTGCAGGCATCCTCTATGTTCTGTTCCGTCAGATTTTCTGATCAAATCGTAGTGCCTTGTGCGGATTATATGTCCGCACAAGGCAGCCGATCTCTTCCTTACCGTCGAGCCATGTCCAGAGGCTTCAAAAGCTGGCGCGAAGCAAGCACGCTTAAAAAATTCTGCCCGAAAGACAGGGCATTAAAAAGCCATTGTCTATTCATATTCTCCCATTTTACAGAAACGATGTTGAGCATCCTACGGTCGAAATTAAATTCTGATTTTTCATAAATTATTTTTCCCTATTCTGAAATCTTGCAGAGGAGTGATATTTTATTCCAAAACAAAAATCATAATTTCGTAGAAATAAATCTGCAAAAATGCTCCATTTAATATTTAACGATGTTACAAATTAAATTTCTTCAAAAAATTTTTTCTCTTGCATTTTTGAAAAATATGGCGCCTATCTCAATACAGCAGGTGCTCTTGAGTGAGTTTTTCGGTGCGTGTTGCGCCATTCTTTCTCCTTAAGTGTTATGATTTCGTGTGTATCTTGTACACGACTGCTATTGTTAAAAAGGAGCCTCGTTATGGCAACAGGCACCGTAAAATGGTTTAACTCCACCAAGGGCTTTGGCTTCATCCAGCCTGACAACGGTGGACAGGACGCGTTCGTTCATATCTCTGAACTCGAGCGCGCCGGAATGCACACCCTCAACGAAGGTCAGCACGTCTCTTACGAGCTCGAAGCTGGTCGTAACGGCAAGACCTCAGCAGTGAGCATCAAGGCAATCTGATTGCCCAGATGGACATTCTGATGTGCAGAAAGCCGCCTTTACGGGCGGCTTTTTTCATGTCTGCACACCCCGCGAAACTGCGGTAAATTCGCTCATACCAAGTAGGGCCGTGGCAGCCGGACTCTGATAACGCTCCTTGTGACGCAGACCATAGAAAAAACGACTTTCAGGGACCTGAAGTACGGCATGCAACGTGCCTGCGCGCAACGCCGGATCAACGACCAAAGACGACAAGGCGCCGATCCCGGCCTCCGCTTCTATGGCCGTCTGCACACCCTCATTTGAAGGCAGAACAAGACTGATATTCAGATCTTCGATGCCAATATCATATCTTCCCAGATAGAGCTCCAGCGCTGCACGTGTTCCGGAGCCCGCCTCTCGCATGACCCAATTTTGTTGACGTAACCAAGCGGCATCGATCAGGGGGGGAAGCAGAGAACTTGCCTGCACGAGAATCATATGGTCCTCACCGACCGGCCATTGCGTCAATGCGGGATCATCGACAACGGCTTCCACAATTCCGACCTCGGCCTCACCCTCCCGAACCATTCGGGATGCTTCTTCCGAATTGCTGATCGCCAGCTCGACCTTGATGTCTGGATATCTCTTCCGGAAGGCGACAAGGATCGCGGGCAGCCAGTACGCAGCAATGGTCTGGCTGGCGACAACCTTCAGCGTACCCCGTCTCAAACCGCTGATATCCTTCAGAATATTCTCAGCGGCCGTTGCCTGCGCCACTACCGCCCGTGCTTCTGGCAGAAACAAACGTCCTGCATCCGTCAGAGCAATCCCCCGCCCAACCCGATGGAAAAGCTTGACCCCATAACGCGCTTCCAGCGCCGCAATGGCAGCCGAAACGGCAGACTGGGTCACGTTCATTGCTTGGCTTGCGGCTGTGACGTGCTCGCGTTCTGCGACAGCGATGAAAAGACGAAGCTGATCGAGTGTCATGCCGTCTTTCTAACAGAAATCATCTGATTTTCCGATTGGAATCAGAAAAGTTATTCGTTGGAATGATATATTAGCCTCAGCCTAGATGTCTCCGGCAAGGGAGATCATCATGCACATATCCTGTTTCAGAAACCGGCCCGCTCTCAGGTTGCCCGAAATTTTGGTCACTAGATTTCCCGGCATTGCTCTTTGTGCGGTCACGGCCCTGCTGGCTTTTGAAGCAGAGAAAATCGAACGCGCATTCCTTCAGAAATCATGGCTTGAAATGCTCAATCTGGCCCTTGTCATCGGGGTCTGCCTCCGACTGGTCTCCAGTCGAAGCCGCGTTTTCGATCTAGGGATCAGGTTCTGTTCAAAATCCCTTCTGGATGTGGCAATCGTTCTTCTTGGAGCCGGATTCAGCCTAAGGGGAATTGTCTCGGCAGGTCCCGGAATTCTTGTCTGTGTTTTCGGGATGGTCGCTTTCAGCCTTGCCCTGACAATCCTGATCGGACGCCTCACCGGCCTGCCCCGTTCACAGACCCTCCTCGTGGCCTGCGGCAATTCGATCTGCGGAAACTCCGCCATCATGGCCGTCGCACCCGTCATTCATGCTCGTGACGAAGATATTGGTGCCACTCTGGCCTTCACTGCTGCGGGTGGCCTTGCCATTGTTCTGGGTCTGCCACTTCTTCTGCCATTCCTGCATCTGTCCGACATCGCGGAAGGCAGCGTTGCCGGACTGACCGTCTATGCCGTCCCACAGGTCATGGCGGCAGCGTCACCATTCGGGGCTGCTGCCCTGCATACCGGAACACTGGTCAAGCTCATGCGTGTCCTGACACTGGGACCCGTGTGCATTGTCCTGTCGCTTCTGTACACCCGCAAAAACCGTCAGACAGGAACGCATCAGACGTCACGTCAGCTTATCCCGTGGTACATCACGGGATTTCTGCTGATGATAACCTGCCGGTCTTTCAATATAATCCCTGAAGCGTTTCTTCCCGTCCTCAACACCCTCGCCACGACCCTGACCGTTATGGCGATGGCCGCATTGGGACTCAGCATTGATGTCCGCTCCGTCTTTAAGGCCAGCGGATCGTTGATGCTCACGGTCGCCTTGTCTCTGGCCGGCCTCGTCAGCGCCAGTCTGGCGCTGATGAAGATCCTGACCTGATACAATCCTATTGGTAAATTTTCCCGTACCGGTTGGCCAAATAATCGGCCAGCGGAATGTCTTCCTGCCGCACAAAACCCTGCGTCGGAATTTTTCCTTCCGCCAGCAGATCCAGAACCGCACAGATGGACCCAGCCGTTGTGAGCTGGATCGCCGTGCGGAACCCTCCCATGAAATTTTGCGCCTCAATGGAACGCGCCACGGTTTCCTGCTGCAGCTTCCCGTTCTTCAGACCTGTCACGATGACGGAAAGCACAACCAGATCCTGTGCAGTCCCCGGAATGGCATGCGTGAAAATATCCTGAAGAATATGCCGCCGCTCCGACAGACGCAGATCCGACAGCAGAACCTTCATGATATCCCGATGGCCCGGATAGCGCATGGTGCGATAATTGAGTTCCCGAACCTTGCCTTCATAGGTCTCGCACAGAGACCCGAGCCCACCTGACGTATTGAAGGCTTCATAGGTCACGCCATCAACACCCAGCGTCTCGACCCCGTCCAGAGCAGGAACCAAAACCCGTCGCCCGTCTACGATCGCCTCGCACGGCTCGATATATTCGTTGATCAGACCTTCCGTGCTCCAAGTCAGGTTATAACCCAGCGCGTTGGACGGAAAGCGCGGCAGCGCCCCGACCCGAAGCCGGATTGTCTCGACCTCATCGAAATGCTGCGCCAGATCATGTGCAGCAATGGAAACAAAGCCCGGCGCCAGACCACATTGCGGGATAAATGCACTCGATGCCCCTTCGGCCAGCGCCCTCACATCTTTGGTGGAGGCGACGTCTTCCGTCAGGTCGAGATAATGCGTTCCTGCCGTAGCGGCGGCTTTTGCAATATTCCGCGTCAGATGAAAGGGGAGTGCCGAGAGCACCGCAAACTGCCCATTTAGCAGTTCGGCATCCAGCCCCTTCGCAATATCCACCGTCCTGCGTTTGATGCCTTCCGGCAGGACGAGCGCTTGAAGATGATCCGCATGACAGTCCAGCAGCGTAACGCCATAGCCTCCATGATGGAGCAGCTCCGCAATAGCTGAACCGATCTTTCCCGCGCCTGCAACCGTAACCTGCTTCATGATCATATCCTGTTCCGGAAGTGTTATGACAGCATCACGATCAGGGCAGACGGATCTCAAGCGGCATCCCGACGATGAAATGCAGTTTCCGTCGGCAGATTGCCGGTTATAACTGGCAGAATGACGGATTCACTAGATCAGGCCCTGCTCGACATCCTGCGTCGCAATGCGCGCACACCGACAGCTGCGCTGGCGCGCAGGCTGGGGATTTCACGCACGACCCTCCAAGGACGCATGGAACGTCTGGAGCGGCAGGGCCATATTCGTGGCTATACGCTTGTGGAGAATACTGACGACGACCTGCTGCGTGCACATGTCTCGATCGTCATCACGCCCCGTCACAGCCAGAAAGTGGAGCGCGATCTGAAAACGCTACCCGAACTCCGCGAATTACACGCAGTCAGCGGCGCCTCGGATCTGATCGCCCTGCTCGGCGCCGCAACGACGGAGGGCATCAACCGTGCCATTGACGACATCGGCCAGATGGAAGGTGTAGAGAGGACGGTGTCCGCCATCATCCTCTCAACACGCTTCCGTAGAGGGAGCTAATCCCTCAGAGAGCGGCGTTGAACACCAGCCCCAGAACCGCGGCATCCTTGTAACGGGTCGTTCCGCCAAGACGGTTGAAATACTGAAAGTCCGGCTGAAGCGTCAGACCATTCATGATGTGATAGCTGTAGAAAAACTCGTAGATGTTCTCATGGGACTGAATGCCATGCGGGACACCGAAATTGGTGGACTGGAACGGCAGACCATTATCGAACGATGCTTCCTGCTGAAGGGTCGCAGCCCGGCTGAAGTTCATCCACTGATACGCAATACCCCACGTATCCAGCGGACGTCCCCAGAGCTTTCCGGTATCAAGCAGAGAGCCAACCAGATGATGGTTCATCGCCGAGGTCTGGCCCGAGGCATAGGAATAATATCCCGCCAGCATGAGGCCGTTCATCGGCCCATCGCCATGCCGGATCAGCATCTGATCCATCAGTACCCAGACAGACGTCTGACCGCTCTGATAGCGCGGGCTACGTCCGCTCAGCACCCATGCCTGTCCGGATCCGTCATCATACAGATCGTGATAGCGCGAATTGTCGTACATGGCGCCGACCTTATAATGGCCGATCAGCTTGTCCTTGCCAAACTCCGGAATCCAGCCCAGTTCAACCTCGGTGGAGAGCTTTCCAAGTCCGCTCTGTGCCCAGGACCAACCGGAAATACCGCCATTATAGGAATGCGGAGACACGGCAAACAGACCGCCCATCAGATAGAGATGCGGGTTCGGCATCAGACGCAGAACCGTGCCCATATTGCCCGACGGCCAGTCACGGCCGCCATTGAGATACTTGGTCGGCGTGACATTGCCGCACATGGAGACGTTCGCGAAGCTGCAAAGCCAGGGAGAATTATTGAAGAACGTGCCCGTCGGGATCCAGCCCGCTGCCAGATCCACCTTCCGGTTGAACCACGCTTTTTCTCCGTATGCCCAGACGAGATGCGCCACGACATTGCCACGCGCACCATAGATCTGCTGGGCCTGCGTGACATTATCCCCGATATCACCGCTCAGGTTCCGGCCATGCCCGTTCACCATGAGCGTATGCAGCCACAGATCCTTCGACCAGTCGCCACCCAAAATCTGGTGCCAGTCCAGATCAACCGTCACACCGACCTGTCCGGCATTGGTCTCGGTCTGGTGACGACCGCCCGTCACGTTGCCCATAAGACTTTCATACACATCCACCGCAACATAGATGCCATGCTTCTGAAGCCAGGGCTGCACCCCTCCCCAGGTCCCGAACATATGGGTCGTGCCGTAAGGCGCACCAAAGGACGGCGGTCCGTATGGAGACTGGAGGAAACCCGGAATGGTCGTGGACAGCGGAGGAACCGGCTGCGTCTCCGACCCCATGGGGGCAGGATTCGTCAGATCTTCCGAACTGGCCTTGCTCTTGCTGCTCTGCGCCTCGGCAGTACCGGCCCCCATCGTGAGCACCCCCAACCCGCAGGCAAAAGCGAACGACAGAGCAGAACCGGACCGACGATAAGCCGTACCAGCAGAAACCAACGTCAGGAATTTACTCACATGCCTCAAACCGACATCCCCTTACAGAGCCAAAAAAAATGCGAAAGACAGGGATGCCATGATCGGCACCCTTAAGTAAAATTCACTTTACAGAAAGAGCTTTGTTGCAGGAAGGCACAAAACAGTGAGACAATTGAAACAATAAGACTTTATTTTCTGAAATAAGATCACGTTTGTTTTCGTTACCCCTCCCATCCCGGAATCCTCATGCAGCCTCCCTTCCCCGCTCCAGATGCCATTACCGTCAAAAACCTGCGGAAAACCTATACAGTCCGCGAAGGTGGAAGCTGGCGCGGGAAGACGCGCGAGATCGTGGCGTTGGACGGAATTTCCTTTTCCGTCCCCAAGGGCCAGATCGCCGGTTTCATCGGCCCGAACGGTGCGGGAAAATCGACGGCCATCAAGATCCTATCCGGAATCCTGCGTCCCACCTCGGGAGAGGTGCAGGTCAACGGGTTGGTGCCATGGACAAACCGTGTGGCCCATGTCGCGCGGATCGGGGTCGTTTTCGGCCAACGCACCCAACTCTGGTGGGATCTGTCGGTTGGTGAAGGTCTGGCTCTCCTGCGGGATATTTACGGCATCGAACCAGAACGCTTCGCCCGCAACCGCGCCCGTCTGGCCGATGCGCTCGATCTGGGCGGGATCATGGACCAGTCCGTCCGCCAGCTTTCTCTTGGACAGAGAATGCGCGCTGAAATCGCCGCTTCCCTGATCCACGACCCCGACATCCTGATCCTTGATGAACCCACCATCGGTCTTGACGCACCGTCAAAACTCGCCGTCCGGGCATTTGTCCATGAACTCTGCCGGGACCGGGGCACGACCGTCCTGCTCACCACCCATGACATGCATGATATCGAGGCGCTGGCCGAACGCGTGATCGTCATCGGCCATGGCCGTATCCTTGCGGACAGCCCGTTCGAGGATCTACGCATGACAACCCTGTCCGAACGCATTCTCGAACTGGATTTCCACGGCACACCGCCCGAACTGGCGCTCCCGGCAGGCGCAGTCGAAACCGCCCGCGCGCCACACAGCCTCACAATCACGTTCGATCCGCGCCAGATTCCGGCCCCGGCCCTCGTCGCCCATGTGGGACAACTGCAAGGGTTGGACGATCTGAGGATCAGCCGCCCCTCAATCGACGAGATCATCACACGCTTTTATGCGGACCACGCCGCATGACGCTCCGCCCTTATCTCACGGCCTTCGGGCTGCAATGGAAGATCGGCCTGCGCTACCGTATCGCGGTCGTGGCCGGATTAGTGGCGCAGATGTGGTTCGGTGCCGTGACATTAATGGCCTATGCCTCCGTCTATCACGCAGCCCCGGACGTTCAGGCACCGCTCTCGCTGCGACAGGCCATGACCTACACCTGGATCCAGCAGTCCCTCTTCACGCTTCTGCCACTGGGCTGCCTGCCCGCCATCGGAGACGCCGCCAAAACAGGCGCGATCGTCTATGATCTGCTGCGTCCGGTCGATATGTGGAACTGGTGGCTGTCGGCCAGTCTGGCGCGCCTGCTGGGCAATGCCGTTCCCCGTGCGATCCTGCTGGCCTGCGTGGCGGGTCCGCTGGCCATGCTGGTCGGCCTCGGCGCATGGAGCCTCGCGCCACCAGCGGATCTGGCTGCGGCCACTCTGTCGCTGCTCTCCATCACACTCGGCGCACTGCTCTCGGCCACCATCGTCATGTGGTGGAATATCCTGACGGCCCGCACGCTCTCACCGCTCGGCAGCTACGCCGTCGGCACACCGCTAGCCGTACTGCTTTCTGGAATGCTCCTGCCGCTGCCTCTCTATCCCGACTGGGCCCGCCCCTTCCTGCTTGCACAGCCTTTTGCTGGAATTACCGACATTCCCATCCGCATCTATCTGGGCACGCCCATTCCGGGCGGTGTCGCCACAGGGTTGGGCCTTCAGCTTTTCTGGCTAGCCACCCTGACCCTTTTCGGACGTCTGTGGATGCGCCAGACGGTCAACCGACTGGAGGTGCAGGGTGCCTGACATGACACACTCCCGCACGCTCAGCGCCCTTGGTCTCTACCGCCGCATGGCGGGCGCTTCGATCGTCGCACAACTCCGCTACCCCGGCACGTTTGCCATTCAGGCCATCGGGAATTTCATCACGACCCTGCTCGGCTTCTTCGGCATCTGGAGCCTCTTCCGCCGTTTCGGCAGTATCGCAGGATGGGATATCGGCACCGTTGCTGTTCTTTATGGCCTTGTGAACGTGGCGTTTGCCGTGGCTGAAACGCTGGGACGCGGCTTCGAGGTTTTTGGCGGCGAGTACGTCCGCACCGGCAGCTTTGATCGCCTGCTCCTGCGGCCACGCTCAACCCTGATTCTGCTTCTGGGCCACGAACTGCGCCTGCGCCCCATAGGGCGCTTTCTTCAGGGCGCGTTCGTTCTCATCGCGGGATTATGGCTTGCGCCTCATGTCCAGTGGAGCGCGGTTCTGGTTCTGCCGCTCGCCATCGCAGGCGGTGCAGCCATGTTCCTTGGCGTCCTGATCGGACAGGCCGCACTGTGCTTCATCACGGTCGAGGGGCTGGAAGTCGTGAACGTCCTGACCTATGGCGGCGTCGAGGCTGGACAGTATCCTCTGACCATGTTCGGACGCTGGCTCCGGCGGTTCATAACTTTTGTCCTGCCGCTCGCAGCAGTCTGCTACTATCCCGCCCTGTTCAGCCTCAACCACCCCGACCCGCTGGGCGTGCCGACATGGATCGGCGCCTTGTCTCCGATTGCAGGCTTTGCCTTTCTGGGCGTCATGGTCCTGATCTGGCACCGGGCTGTTGCCGGATACGTCTCCAGCGGAAGCTAACGGCCGGGTTTAAGATCCTGACCCCATCAGCGACACATGCGCGGCAATAATCTTCCATCCATCGGGCGTACGGAACCAGGTCTGGCTCTGACGCCCGATCTTTTCAGCCCCGATGCGCCGGAACTCCAGATCGACCGTCGCGACATCCTGCCCCACAGTTGTAATAACACGCCGCAGCACCTCCCGCGGCGGTGATCCTCCCGTCCGCGCCAGGCGGAAGGCCTGAATTTCCTCAAACCCGTATAGGTTCTCGCCAATACCGTAACGAACCGTTTCTGTGCCGTCGTAAAAAAGCGCGTCCAGTTCGTGCAGGATATTCTCGCCCAGCGCCTTTTCATAGCGGTCGGACATCGCAGTCACGTCCGCAAGAACCTGAGGATCATTCAGCGCAGGAAAAGGATTCAGCGTCATCATTCGGTCTCCGACAGGACTTTCAGCAAGGTCTTCCATCACGAAAAAGACATAGCATTCCTTGAAAAAATCACCATCTCGTGAGTTTTCGAAACGTAACGAGATCTGTACCGTCTTTCGTAAATACTGATTCCTCCCTTCAAATCATAAAAAAATTTTAATGGATTTTGAAAAGTAAAAAAAACTCCATAAACCACGATTTAAAAGACGTTGTATTTCATCCCACCTATTGTCCCGGTTTCCCTTCCTTGCTCAAAATCTGTTGGGAACCGAGCTGAATGAATGCCATCGTCGTCACCGCGCTAAGGCGACCGCTCACCTTTGTCGTCCTGTCGATCATGATCGTGCTGCTTGGCGTGATGTCGATCTTCAAGACGCCGACCGATGTTTTTCCAAACATCAAGGTTCCGGTAGTCGCGGCAATCTGGACCTATCCGGGGCTTCTGCCTCAGGAATTTGCAGGCCGTATCACCTATAACTTCGAACTGGCCGTTACCACGACCGTTCAGAACATCGAGCACATGGAGTCCAGCTCCTATTACGGTCGCTCGATCGTCAATATCTATTTCCAGCCCGGAACATCGGTCGGCACCGCCGAAGCCGAAGTGTCGGCCATCGCACAGACCGTGCTGCTCGGGCTCCCGCCCAAAGTGCCGGCACCGATGATCGTGGCCCTGAATCCCTCTCAGGTTCCGGTCATTGCGCTTCAGATGACGTCTGACAAACAGACGCCATCCGATCTCTTCAAGCTCGGTGTCATTCGCGTTCGTCCGCTTCTTGCTACGGTTCCCGGCGCCATTGTCGCCCATCCTTACGGCGGCATGGACAGCTTCGTCATGGTCTCCCTGGACCAGAAGCAGCTTCAGGCCCACCACCTCTCCGCCGCAGACGTTCAGGCTGCCCTGACCGCCCAGAACATCGTTCTGCCGGCAGGTGACCAGAAGATCGACGCAACGGACTGGATGGTCCAGACCAACGCCGCCCCGGAATCCATGGACGATATCGCCAATATTCCGGTCAAGCGCGTTGGCAATGCGGTCATCTATGTGCGCGATGTGGCGTCGGTCTATCGCGGCGGACATCCCCAGACGAACCTCGTGCTGGTCAAAGGTCGCCAGGGCGTCGAGATGATCACGCAGAAGGGTGGCACGGCCTCCACACTCGATGTGGTCGCGGCGACCAAGGCCCTGCTTCCGCGCCTGAAAGCAATCCTGCCGCCTGACGTCCATATCTCCATCCTGTCCGACGCCTCCATCATGGTGAAGGATCAGATAAAGGATGTGGTTCAGGAAATGATCACCGCGTCGTTCCTGACCGGGATCGTGGTTCTGCTCTTCCTCGGTTCCTGGCGCTCGACAGTCATTATCGCGACCTCAATTCCGCTGGCCATTCTGTGCTCGATCATCGCCCTTGGATGGGCCGGTCAGTCGATCAACGTCATGACGCTCGGCGGTCTGGCACTCGCGGTCGGTATTCTCGTCGACGATGCTACGGTGATGATCGAGAACATCGACGTTCATCTTGAAATGGGCAAGGATCTCGAAACCGCCATTATTGATGCGGCAAACCAGATCGTCATCGCGACCTTCGTCTCCACGACCTGCATCTGCATCGTCTGGCTGCCGTTGTTCGAACTCGATGGCGTCGCAGGCTACCTCTTCATGCCGATGGCCCTTGCCATCATGTTCGCGATGATCGCGTCTTTCATCCTGTCGCGAACCCTCGTTCCGACCATGGCGAAGTACCTTCTCGCCGGCCATGTGCATCATCCCGTCGGCGCACCCGGCCCGGATGAAGACCCGCACGGTATCCATGACTCTGCGATCGACATCCCGAACCCGCATGCGACCCAGCGTCCGCCATCAGGCTTCTTCAGCCGCTTCCAGAAAGGCTTTGAAGCGCGCTTCACCAGCTTCCGTGAAGGATACAACACGATCCTCACACGCTGCGTGGCACGCCGTGGTGCTTTTGTCAGCGTGTTCATGGTGCTCTCCATCGCATCCATGGGGCTGTATTTCGTCGCAGGACGGGACTTCTTCCCCGAAGTAAAATCCGATGCCCTTCAGATGCACATGCGCGCACCGCTCGGAACGCGTATTGAAGTCGCAGGCCGTATCGCCGCCCTCGTGGACGATCGCATCAACCAGCTTCTGCCGGGCAAGGTCGAGAACATCATCTCGAACTGCGGTCTTCCCGAAGGACCGCATAACCAGGCCTTCATCCCGACCCCGTCCATTGGGACACAGGATTGCGATCTGACGATCGCCCTGAAAAACGCTGAATCTCCGGTCTGGGATTACCGTGCCCTCCTGCGCAAGGATCTCTCCAAGCGCTTCCCGGGAACGGTCTTCACCTTCCAGCCTGCGGATCTGACGAACAAGATCCTGAACTTCGGCTCCGCCGCCCCCATCGACATCCAGCTTTCCGGCCCGGATGCCATGGAAAACTACAACTACGCCAAGCACCTGATCGGGCTGATCCGCCAGATCCCGGGCACGGCAGACGTAAACATCCAGCAGACGATGTCCACACCAACGCTGATGGTGAATGGCAACCGAACCTTCAGTCAGGCAACCGGCGTAACGGAAGCCGATCTTGCAACCAACGAACTGTTGACGCTTGCCGGTTCCGGCGTCGTCGATCCGCAGTTCTGGCTTGATCCGGTCGACAATGTCACCTTCCCGCTCAACGTCTACACGTCACAGGATCAGCTCACCCATCTCAATGACCTGCTGACCATCCCGGTCGACAAGGGAGACGGCGATCCCAACGACAAGACCCAGCTTCTTGGCGCCCTTGCCAATGTCGTGGCAGCCGGCACCCCGGGCGAAGTCTCGCACTACAACTCGATGTCCGAAATCGACATCTATGTGAACATCGAAGGCACAGATATGGGCTCCGTGCTGGACAAGGTGCGTCAGGTCGTCGCCCACGACGATCATAACAAGCCGACCTCCGCCGAAGTCGATATCCACGGTCAGGCCACAACGATGGCAAGCGCCTACAAGCAGCTCATCATCGGTCTCGCGATCTCGATCGTCCTGATCTATCTGCTGATCGTGGTGAACTTCCAGTCCTGGCTAGATCCGTTCATCATCATCACAGCCCTTCCGGGCGCACTCGGCGGCATCGCATGGGCTCTGTTTCTCACGCAGACACGCCTGTCCGTCCCGGCCCTGACGGGCGCCATCATGTGCATGGGAACCGCAACCGCGAACTCGATCCTCGTGGTGTCCTTTGCCCGTGAACGCCTCGAAATCCACGGCGATGCGCTGAAAGCCGCTATCGAAGCCGGTTACGGCCGCATCCGCCCGGTCATCATGACCGCGCTGGCCATGGTCGTGGGCATGATCCCGATGGCGACATCGAACTCGACCAATGCGCCCCTCGGCCGCGCCGTAATCGGCGGCCTGATCGTCGCAACGATCTCGACCCTCCTCTTTGTTCCCTGCGTCTACGCAATCCTCCACAACCGCACATCGCGTCAGAAGGAAATCGCCTGATGGCTACCTCCCCCAAACTCATCGCCGCTGCGGGAGGGTGCCTCCTCGCGCTCTATGTCGGCTATATCGTCGTTGACCGTATCCATGTCTCTGCGGCCCTTGCAGCAGAGACGAAGGAAAACGCTCTGCCCGACGTTGCCGTCGTCAAGCCGATCCAGTCCCCCAAGAAGGTCGCCCTGACGCTGCCCGGCAACATCGATGCCTGGTATCAGGCACCGATCTATCCGCAGGTCTCGGGCTACGTGAAGATGTGGTACAAGGACTACGGCGCCCGCGTGAAGCAGGGCGACGTTCTGGCCGAGATCAATGCCCCGGCACTGGACGCACAATACGCACAGGCTAAGGCCGACCTCGCGTCGATCATGGCAAAATACAACCTATCCAATGTCACGCTCCAGCGCTGGCAGGCCATGGGCCGCTCACAGTCCGTCTCGGGACAGTCCGTCTCCGTCGCGCAGGCTGACCAGCAGTCTGCCAAAGCGCAGGTCGAAGCCGCCGAGCGGAACGTTGCACACTTCGAGGCGCTCGAACGCTTCAAAACGATCGTTGCCCCCTTCGATGGTATCGTGACCTCGCGTGACATCAATGTCGGCGACTACGTCCATGACGGTGGTGGCAACCTCAACGCCGCAGGCGCGGCCTCCGAGCTTTTCACCGTGGCTGACGTCCACAAGCTGCGTCTGTTCGTCTCCGTACCGGAAGTCTTTCAGTATGTCCTTCAGCCGGACATCACAGCCGAAGTTACCGTCCCGCAGTTCAAGGATCGCAAGTTCACGGCGAACTTCCTGACGACCGCGCGCGGCTATGATCCAAACACCCGTACCTCCACCACGGAGTTCGAGATGGACAATCCGAACGAAGTCCTGTGGCCGGGCACCTTCGCTTCGGTGGAACTCAAAGCGAACAACGAGAACTCGCATCTCTACGAAGTTCCCACGAGTGCTCTGGTCTTCCAGGAAAAGGGCATGCAACTCGCCGTGGTCCGCGACGACAACACGGTCCATTTCCAGAACGTGACGGTCGGACGCATGGCCGATACGGCAACGGAAATTCAGGCTGGCATCGGCCCCAACGACCGTGTGATCGCCAATCCGCCCGCAGATGTGCTCGAAGGCGACAAGGTCAACGTGACCGTGCCACAGCGCGGCTACAACCAGTCCGGCTTCGGAAAAGAGAACGAGTAAGATGATCCCATCCTTCTCCCGCCTCCGCCGCCCCGGTCTGGTCTGCGGCACCGCCCTGTCGCTGCTCGGTCTGTCCGCGTGCGATCTGGCGCCCACCTACAAGGCTCCGAACCTTGTCGTCCCTGCCTCATGGCAGGGGCAGGCGCCATTTGCCGTGGCCACACCCGCGGATACAGCATTGCCCACCAACTGGTGGACCATGTTTCAGGACCCGCTGCTGAACGATCTTGAAGCCCGCGCCACCTCGGATAACGGCGACATTCAGGCCGCAGCCGAACGCTTCATTCAGGCCCGCGCCCTCGTCGTGGCCGCACGTTCGGAACTGCTGCCGCATGTCAGCCTCGAAGCTGGTGCATCGGACAACAAGCAGTCCGCTGACCGCCTGTTCCGCAACGGTGCGACCCTGACCCAGACCGAAGAGGAATATGGCGGTCTGGCGTCGTGGGAACCTGATTTCTGGTCGTCTATCCGCAACCGCGTCCGCGAACAGAAACAGTTCGCTCAGCAGCGTGCGGCCGATTTCGCGATGGCGCGCCTGAGCACACAGGCCGAGCTTGCCCGCGATTATATCCAGCTTCGCGGCTATGATGCGCAGGATGCGATCTATGCGCAGTCCATCGGCTATTATGAGCGGGCCGTTCATATCACTGAAAATCAGGTCCAAAACCAGGCCGCTCCCCGCCTCGATCTGGCACGTGCACAGGCCCAGCTTTATACAACGCAGGCAGCGCGTCTGGACATTCAGGCCGCAAGGCAGGTTACGGAACATGCCATCGCGGTGCTGACCAACAGTTCACCGTCGAGCTTCCACATCCCGGCCAGCCCGCAGTTCCATTTCGTCCAGCCGACGATCCCCACGGACGTTCCCTCCACCCTGCTCCAGCGTCGTCCGGACATCGCCTCCTCCGAGCGCGAAATGGCACAGGCCAATCGTGAAATCGGCATTGCACGCGCGGCTTTCTATCCGCATATCGCCCTGCGCCTGAATGGTGGGTTCTCCGCCAACGGTTTCGATCTGGCCAACCTTGCCAACTCGCTGTGGACCTATGGCGCAACGCTCGACATGCCGCTCTTCGATGGCGGACTACGCCGGGCGGAGCTTCAAAGAACATGGTCGGCCTATCGCGAAACCCGCGACGACTATCGTATGAAAGTTCTGTCGGCCTTCCGCGAAGTGGAAGACGGGCTGTCCCTGACCGAACGTCTGACCAAAGAAAACGCGGCGCTGGAACAGGCTGTCAAAGCCAATCTCGCCACGCAGAACATGACCATGACGCTCTATCAGGGCGGCGTCGGAACCTATCTTGAGGCCATCTTCAGTCAGGAAAACACACTGGAAAGCCGCATCCATCAGGTCGAGATCGCAACCCGCCTGTACCACGCGGATGTGGACCTGATCCGCAGCCTCGGCGGCGGCTGGACTATCCGCGACCTGCCCACAATGGACCAGACCCTGTCCATTACGCCATTGCAGTATGATAATCTGCATCACCCGAAACCCGTCGGGGACGTCACGACGTCCCAGCATCCAGAGCAGTTCGAAAACCTGACGACTGGTCTGCCAGCAACACGCTAAATAAATATTTGGTCCTGACCGATGTCATTCCGATCAGGACCAAACAGGGCATTGACCTTTTCGCAAGGAGCGATCCAATAAGCACTCAGGTTCTACCGGGCCTATGCTTTATCCCGTTCCCTGCCACGAGTAGGCTCTGCTTCATGCGTTACCTTCTTCTTTCCAGCGTTCTTCTGCTTGCGTCCTGTTCTTCTGCTCCGTGGGTTACAGGCCATACTGACAGCAAATGCATCCGGGAGCAGATGGTGAGCGGGGCCAACGGCAATGCCCGCCCCTTCGCCGCTGCCGCAGAATTCTGTTCCGCCGCCATTCGCAAAGAAAACAAGGGACATAGCCGCCCGCTGGACGTGCGTGACGACATGACCCTTCAGGCGATGGCGGAGAACCCGGATTACAATACGACCGGGCTTTCATTCGTCCCGCGCGGTTCCAAAACGCGCATTCCCGGCGGAATCCGTAACATCAATATCGACTGATCCTGCGGACAGGCAGTTTCGTCTTACCCCCTTTCACCAAGGAGAGTCTTTTCATGTTCAGCCACATCATGCTGGGTAGCAACGACATTGCTCGTTCCAAAGCATTCTATGATGCAACGCTTGGTGTCATCGGCTGTACGCCCGCCGAACCCGATGCAAAGGGTCGGCTTGTCTATGCCCATTCCGGTGGGCGTCTGATCATCACGAAGCCCCTGAACGGTGAACCGGCCACAGGCGCGAATGGCGGAACGGTTGGGTTTGCCATGAGCAGCCCCGAACAGGTGGACGCCTGGCACAAGGCTGGCGTCGAAAACGGTGGCAAGGCCATCGAAAACCCGCCCGGCATCCGCCACACTGGAATGGGCGTCCTGTACTTGGCCTATCTGCGCGATCCAGATGGCAACAAGCTCTGCGCCGTGCATCGGGTCGGCTGAGAAACCAATGCCGGCAGCGAGGTTGTCTGCCGGGCTGCCCTGCGGCATGAAAGGGGCCAACATGTTCCCTTTTCCTGTCGGTAGGTTCCCAAGATGTCTAACCATACCCCCATTGGTCTCGAAAACGGCACAGCGCCTGTCACGGCACTGACCCATTCTGGCAACTTTCATGTCGACGAGACCATGGGCTATGTCATCCTGCATTACGCCCTCGCTCCGCAGGGGGATCTTCGTGCGCGTGTTCTGGAAGAAAAATCCGCCGATCGCCTGACGTTTATCCGGACCCGTAATCCGGACGTTATCAAATCAGCCGATATCGTTTTCGACGTCGGTGGCCTCTATGATCCGCCCCATGGCCGTTACGACCACCACATGAAGGACAAGCCCCTTCGTGAAGACGGCACGCCCTATAGCGCGGCTGGCCTCCTGTGGAAGGATTATGGTCACGCGGCTATTCGCAATATCCTGAACACGCCGGTCGATGACGCCGCCGTGGACCTGATCTGGCAGAGCCTCGACAAATCCCTGATCCTGCCGATCGATCAGGATGACAATGGTGTGGTCAAGATGGGCAAGCTCTCGCTGGCGGACATCGTCTCGGCGTGCAGCCCGCCCTGGGATACGGCGGAGCTTTACGGCAAGCAAGAAGCCCGCGCACGGGAGTCCCTCGGTTTCGCCAATGCCGCCACAGCCGTCGCCTCGCATCTGGTCAATATCGTGGACCGCATCCGTGCCAGCCTCAAAGCGACAAACCGCGTGATTGCGGCTTATGAAAGCGCTGAAGACAAGCGCATTCTTGTCATGGAAACGGGAATGCCGACGGAAAAGGTCATTTTCGAGCGTGACCTGCCGGTTGTGTATGTCGTCTCTCCGGCAGGACCGGAGCAGTGGAACGTCAAGGCCGTTCCGCCCGTCCGTGGCGATTTCGGCCAGCGCGTTTCCCTGCCGGAGGCCTGGGGCGGTCTGGAGCGGGACAAACTGGCCGCCGTTTCTGGTGTGTCTGACGCCGTCTTTGCCCATCCTGCCCGCTTCATCTGCGGCGCAACGAGCCGCGAGGGAGCTATCCGTATGGCCCAGTTGGCTCTGCAAATTGCTGGCGCCTGAGACTAAAACGCCTCAGATCAGAACATTGATCTTCAAATAAGTTTCTTCATCGGAAGTCGGTGTTGCCGCTAGGAAAGCTCCGAATTCCGGATTTTCAGCGGCGGACCACTCTTTGATGACGAACTTTCCTTTGCGTCTTCCTGTTGCGACGATCGGTCTGTGTCTGATGTGGCCTCTCGCCGCTCACGCAGCCGAAACATCCCCTCCGACCAGAACCCCGATCAAACATCTGGTCGTGATCTATCAGGAAAACGTCTCGTTCGATCACTATTTTGGAACATATCCGAAGGCTGCCAACCTTGCGGGTGAGCCTAAATTCCATCCTTTAGCAGACACACCGCGCGTTGATACGCTCGCTACGGCAGACCTGCTAAGGCATAATCCCAACACGATTCTGGCCAACGGTCGGGACGCCTCCCTTCCCTTCCGATTGGATCGCACACAGGCCGCCACTGCTGATCAGAACCATGGCTACACGGCCGAACAGCGGGCCTACGATCACGGACGGTCCGACCTGTTCCCACGCTATACAGGACGCGGACTGCCCGGCGGTGTTGGGGCGTTTGGCACCAGAGGCGAGGTCATGGGCTATTTCGACGGCAATACCGTCACGGCAATGTGGCGCTATGCACAGCGTTTCGCCATGAGCGATGCGACCTATACGGACACATACGGCCCTTCCACGCCCGGTGCGTTGGAGGTCGTCTCCGGCCAGACCAACGGTCTGCAGATCAAAACCACGACCCAGAAGCCTTCAACATTGCATGCCGCATCGCCTTATGTCGGAGACGGACAAGGCGGCTGGACCATGATCAACGACATCGATCCCGCAGACGACGTGTGCTCCACGCCCAACAATCAGGTGCGGATGACCGGGCCGAATATCGGGGATTTGCTCAACAAACATGGAATCACCTGGGGTGGCTTCATGGGAGGCTTCAACCTTTCACTCCACAATCCCGATGGCTCGACAGGGTGCCAGCGCCAAACGCTCTCACCAACCGTCAGCCAGATCGTGGCGGACTACATCCCGCACCATAACTGGTTCCAGTATTACGCCAGCACGTCCAATCCGACACATGCACGGCCATCTTCCACAGCCTCGATCGGACACAGCATGCGCCCGGACAACGGCCAGCCGGACCCCGCCAACCACGAGTACGATCTTCAGGACTTCTTTGCTGCGACAAAAGCAGGAAACCTCCCCGCCGTTTCTTTTGTAAAAATGCCAGCCTGGCAGGACGCTCATGCGGGCTATTCGGACCCGCTGGATGAACAGAAGGGCGTGGTTGAACTCGTCAATTTTATCCAGACGCGTCCGGAATGGCGCGATACCGCTATTTTTATCGCTTACGACGATTCAGACGGGTGGTACGACCACGCCTTCGTCCCTCCCCGTCATGGATCCGCCGATTCCGAAGTCGATCAGCTGGACGGACCGGGACATTGCGGCACAGCATCGCGCCCTCAAGGTGTCGGCGGGGCTGAGGTGAATGGCCGGTGCGGACCGGGGACACGGATTCCCCTGCTGGTATTGTCGCCTTGGGCGCGCACAAACTATGTCAGCCATACCTTCCTGACCCAGTCCTCCATCCCCCGTTTCATTGAAGATAACTGGCTTCAGGGCGAAAGACTGGGCAAAGGCTCTTTCGATGCGGACGCGAATTCTCTCGAGGACCTGTTCGATTTCAGTCGCAAGCCCAGACTGGATCCTCTGTTTCTTGATGCAGGAACGGGCACTGTGAAATCGCAACCCTGAAACGACAAAGGGACGCGATCAGACCGCGTCCCTTTGTCGTCATGGCCGGAGCAGAAACGCTCCGGCCTCTGATGAAGAGGTCTCAGGCGAGAAGGTAGAACACCGTCGCCGCGACACAGACCGTCACAGGCAGTGTCAGCAACCAGGCCATCACGATCTTGCTCAGCATCTTTTTGTTGATGCCCGATCCCGCAGCCACCATCGTTCCGGCCACCCCGGATGTGATGATATGCGTCGTGGACACCGGAAGGCCGGTATAACCCGCCGTCATGATCAGGCCTGCACCCACGACTTCCGAAGCTGCGCCCTGTGCAGGCGTCAGATGCGTCGTTCCAATGCCTTCACCCAGCGTCCGGACGATGCGCTTGTAGCCGACCATCGTTCCGATCCCGAGGCAGAGCGCGCTCAGAAGACGGACCCAGCCCGGAGCGTATTCAACAGTCGGACGCAGTTCGGATGCAAGGCGGGAAGCCTGCTTCTTCTCGGCATCGGACGCAGCCGGATTGGCGGCAACGGACCGCAGGCCGGACAGAACCTGATACACATCGCCACGCAGTTCAGCTGGCACCTCTGAAGGGCCATCCGTCTGGGACAGACGGTTGATCGACGCGATGGCATCTTCCTTGAAAGAATACCGGTCATACTGCGTTACCAGCGGCAGGGCCTGCTGTGCGTCCTGACGGATCTTCTCGATGCTGACAGGAGCGGCAGGGTTCAGTGCAAAGGTTGCGGGCATGATGCCGATAATCGTCAGCATGATCAGGCCGATGCTCTTCTGACCGTCATTGCTGCCATGCGAAAAGCTGACGAGCGTGCAGGTCAGAACCAGAACGCCGCGTACGATCGGGTTCGGCTTCTGCTCGGGCGTCGGCGCCTTGTACATTTCCGGCATCTTCACGAGCGAACGGATGAGGAAATACAGCAGGAGCGCGCCCACAAAACCCAGCAGAGGCGACACGGCCAGTGCACGAAGCACTTTCCAGATCTGGCTCCAGTCCACGCTATGTCCCAGTTCGCGGGCGTGAACGAAGGAGTCACCAATCGCGATGCCGACCAGCGAACCGATCACGCAATGGGAGGAGGAGTTCGGGATCCCGAACCACCATGTCATCAGGTTCCAGGCCAAAGCGGTGCCGAAAAGGGCCACCAGCATCGGAACAGCCGGATTGCCGCTTGGAGGCGAAAGCACATCCGGCGGGAGAAGCTCCACCAGCGCATAAGCAACTGAAATGCCACCCAGAATCACGCCCAAGAGGTTCATCAACCCAGACCAGACCACTGCGACAGTCGGCTTGAGCGAATTGGTATAGATGACAGTTGCAACAGCATTGGCCGTGTCATGAAAGCCATTGGCAAATTCAAAGACGCAGACCAGAACAAAGCAGAGGCATAGCGCAACAAGCGATACTGCCGAGGAAGGGTCAAAGTGAAGCATAAATCCCGGATTCCGTTATTCTGCCTCCTGCCTTAATCCATTTAATAAATTTTTAGTTATGACGTTTCTGCTTTTCACAAAACCTTCACAGTCATAATCTGAAACACAACAATATACGGCCCTATTTTCAGCAGCAGAGTTCCAAGTCAGGGCACAAGGGCTTTCACCAGCGCCTTGAGGGCTTTCTGTGCGGCCTTCGACCCCCATTCCCGCAACAATTCACGCGCCTGTGGCTGCTTCGAGAGAGCTTCAGGCGTTTCCCGGATCGGCGGCATGGCGCTGACATGATCCTTGATGTCGGGCGGAAGTGCCGGGAAAGGATCAATATTCACTAACTGCGTCAGCAGCGCCACGCTCGTAATACGGCAGGTTGGACGATGGGTGTTCAGACACACATACGCCCCCGTGCCATTGACTGCGGGATCGTAAATCGCCTTCCACGTCACGGCAGGAACCGGAATACGGCCCGGCCCGATTGTCCGCACATCATCCGGATCGTAACCCGGCCCTGTCACAACGAAGATTTCGCCTTCCTGTCGCGCCCAGCCCCTGACAGCACTTTCAACGCCTTCCCACGGGCCACGATTCAGCTCCGCTGTCTGCGGGACGATGTTGGACAGCAGGAATGATTCCTGCTGCGCCGTCAGGCCTGCTTCATCGCCACTGGGAGTCATATGCCCCCGGTCATAGCGTGACGCCCGGTAATCGCTCAGAGTAGCGCGCATACTGAGAGGAAGACGCTCATCAGCGAAAAAATTGCCCTGCCGCCGCGTGCGATCCGCAATTTCCAGATTTTCTTCCGTTAAATCCTCGGCTGACCAGAGCGGCCCTTTGGTCGCTTCCGAAACAAGAACGGCATATCCCGAATTACAGAGCTGAACCGTGCCGATCCGCGCCGTTTCCCTCAGAATGGCCGGAGGCTGCCCTTCTGCGAACAGGGACGGAGATGTCTCCGCTCCGGCCGACATGGAAAACATCAGGGAGAGAATGGGAAGAGACAGAAAATATTTCAAAAGCGGCCGGTCTCATGACGTCAGTTCCGGGAGCGGCCGGTGTTAATGGATCAGGACGCTCCGCGCAACTGACTGATTTTTCAATTTCTTTTCATGACAACCTCAATCAGATGGACAGCCCCGTCATCTGTCAGAACGACCGGCTCCTCACCTCCAAACAGTGTCCCGTTCTCCCGAATCTCCAACACGCCTCGGCTGATCCGATCCGGATTGCTCACCTCAATCCGATAGGTGGCTGTCTTCCAGCACAGCATTACTTCAAAGCCCGGCCATTCCGGCGGAATGCAGGGCGAAAGAAACAGTTTGCCGTCTTCGATCCGCACACCGAGCAGAACTTCCGTTCCCACGCGCTGCATCCATCCTGCAGAGCCCGTATACCACGACCACCCGCCACGCCCGACATGCGGTGCTGCGGAATAGACATCCGCCGCCACGACATACGGCTCCAGCCTGTAACGCCCAGCTGCCGCCTCGTTCCGGGCGTGATGGACCGGATTGATGGTGGCAAACATCGCATGGGCCGTAGCGCCGTCTCCCAGCAGGGCCGTTGCCATGACGGTCCAGAGCGCCGCATGGGTATACTGACCGCCATTTTCCCGAACACCGGGCGGATAACCACGGATATAACCCGGGTCAGGTTCGGATTTATCGAAGGGCGGGGTCAGGACCATGATGATGCCGTCGTCCAGCCGCACAAGCTGCTCCCGCACTGCCTGCATGGCGAGACGGGAACGCTCAGGGTCTCCGATCCCTGAAATCACGGCCCAAGACTGCGCAATTGCATCAATCCGCCCTTCCCTGTTGAGATGACTGCCCAGCGGCGACCCATCATCAAAATAGGCCCGGCAGTACCATTCCCCGTCCCAGGCATTTTCCAGCCCGGTCTTGAGTTCCTCAAGCGCTCGGTGCCACTTCTCAAGACGGACTTGATCGCCCCGCGCTTCCGCATGGGGAATGAACGCCTTCAGCGCCGAGGACAGGAACCAGCCAAGCCACACGCTTTCTCCCCGACCCGCTTCGCCGACACGGTTCATCCCGTCATTCCAGTCGCCGGTGCCCATGAGCGGCAGGCCATGAGCGCCCCATGTCAGACTGTGGTCGAGCGCTAAAGCACAATGTTCGTAAAGCGAAGCCCGCTGTTCCGTCATTGACGGCTGAAGGAAGCGTTCGTGCTCGTCATTGGCCAAAACAGGAGCGTCGAGGAAGGACAGTTCCTCATCCAGAACGCTCCGATCGCCGCTGACCCGCACATAATGCGCGACAGTAAACGCCAGCCATGCGCAGTCGTCGGAAATGCGCGTCCGCACGCCATTGCCTTTCTGGGGCAGCCACCAGTGCTGGACATCGCCTTCCACAAACTGCCGCGATGCCGCGCGCAGCAGATGCTGCCGGACCAATGCAGGCGCGGAGGTTACAAGCGACATTCCGTCCTGAAGCTGGTCACGGAACCCGTACGCGCCGCTCGCCTGATAGAACCCGGCCCGCGACCAGATGCGGCTCGACAGGGATTGATAAAGCAGCCAGCCGTTGAGCATGATGTCCATGGCCCGATCCGGAGTGCGGACCTGAAGTGCGTCCGTAACAGAACGCCAGCCCTGTTTCACGTCCTCCAGAACATCATCGAGATCCGCGGCCCGGTATTGCGCAATCAGTTTGCGGGCGTGCTCGGCATTCTGTCCCTGCCCCAGAAGGAAGACGATGTCCGTCTCCTCACCCGGCGCTAGAGTGATGATCGTCTGCAAAGCCGCGCAAGGATCGACGCCCGCGCCAACAAGACCCGGAAGGTCGGCTCCCCGGACGATCGCGCGAGGGGCGGACAGACTTCCATAACGTCCAAGAAATGCCGTCCGGTCATCCATGAAGGATGTCTGACGTCCTCCGAAATCTGCAAATGCCACACGATCGCCGAAGGTATCTCCCCATACATTCCGGGCAAATATGGCACCGGTTTCAGCATCGGTTTCCGATAACACGAAGGGGGCGGCAGACATCCGTGAGCGCCCGAGAACCCATTCCACATAGGCCGTTGCGCGCAGAGTCCGCGTCCGGGAGGTCTGATTCACCAGACGCAACCTTGAAATCCTGATCGGGTCTTCCCGTGGCACATACTGCACCATCGTACTAGCAATGCCGTCCGCGACACGCTCGAACCGACTGTAACCGCGACCGTGATACGCGACATGAACCGCCGTTTCATCAGGGCAGGCCGCCGCGACCGGCGACCAGAAAACCCGGCTGTCCTCGTCACACAGATAAAAAGCCTCTCCCGGCGGATTGCTGACAGGGTCGTTGCTCCAAGGCGTGAGCTGGTTCTCACGGCTGTTTTCGGACCAAGTATAGCTGCTTCCTTCTGCTGAGACCTGAAACCCGAAATGTGGGTTTGAGATCACGTTGATCCATGGTGCCGGCGTGGTGCGACGTCCCTGCAGAATCACGGCATATTCCGTCCCCTCCGCCGTAAATCCTCCATATCCATTTGAAAGTTCAAGTTCCGGGAGGGCTGGAGCCTCGCCCGTAGCCCTGTAAGGCCGGAAGAACGTTTCCTTCCCCAAACCCGCCCTGTCCTGCCGGATCGTTTCCGCAAGGGTGATCTGGTATTGCAGGCTCCCTCCCTTTCCGGGGAGGACCACACGCGCAGCCGAGAACAGAAGCTCCTTCACCACACCGGACATCAGGCTGCCCCGCAGCAGATGGACGCCCCCAGCCCCACCGCCCACCGAGGACGATCTGACGAGCGTTTCGAGCGCCTGCTGAAGATCCTGTGCATAAGACGTCGGATGTTCGTTCAGGATGACCACATCCACGGCCAGAGCCTTGATCCGGAAATATTCCTGCGCCCTGAGCACCGTGCGGGCAAGCTCGAAGTCCTCGCTTTCACTCACGACAAGCAGCAGGATCGGCAGATCGCCCGACAGACCCTGTCCCCAGAGATCGGTCTGCCGCCCCGCTCCTCGTTTGATCCGCTCAGGAGAGGCCCGTAATGTCGGGCCTGCATAGAGCAGGAACCCTGCCAGCTTCTGGAACAGATCCGCCTGAGTGGGGCGAATGTCCAGATGCCGCAACTGAACCTGTGCATGTGTCCAGGCCAGCGTCAGAGCACGGTCGAGATCTGCTGCATCCAGATGCCGCTCAATGCTGTCCATCAGCGCCGCCCGCGTCGAGGCCACGATCGTCCAGAACGATACCCGACGGGTGGTCCGTGGCGGGACCGCCAGCCTGCACCGCACAGCGAAGGCCGCATCCAGCACTGTACCGGTACTGCCCGAAAGTTCCGAAGCTCCCTGCAACGCAAGAGGTGCCCGAAGATCGCGCCCTCGGCCCACAAACCGTGCGCGGTCCGTCTCGATGGAGAGGGTTCCGCCTCCAACCACCAGACAGGCAGCCCAGATTTCCTGTTCCCCCGGACTGCGACGACGGCGCGTAGCGATAATAGCGCGCTGCGATGGAAGATATTCCGTCTGCACGAACATCCGGGCGAAAGCGGGATGGGCAAGGTCCGTCTCAGGCGGGCATAGCGCCAGTTCGACATAGGACGTCACTTCGATCTCGACAGTCGCCAGACCTGTATTCCGGACGGAAACACGACGCAGTTCCGCATCGTCCTCCGCAGAGACCAGCACATCCATCGTCGTCGTCAGTTCGCCATCCTGCCGCAGATAGGTGGCTCGGTCCTCACGGAACTCGACGCTGCACTGATCCGCTGGAACCCCGCAGGGCTGAAAACCGGCGGACCACACACGGCCACGTCCGATATCCCGAAGAAAGACATACGATCCCCAGTTATCGAGCGTTCCATCCTCACGCCATCGCGTCACCGCCTGCCCGTTCCAGCGACTGTAGCCGGAGCCTGCGGCGGTCAGCATAACGCTGTAGTGGCCATTGGAAAGAAGATGCGTGACGGGAGACGCCTCCACATCCAGCGTGATCTGACGCCCACCGGGAGCCTGTCCCGTAGAGGCCGGTGGCGGGAGCAGTTTCTCTTCCTTCAGCGGACGCGTTATGGCCCCGCCGATCGGCGCGCGTTCCTGAAGCAGAAGCTCGGCGGCCCCCATCATAGGCTCAGCATGAAACCGCCTGCGCATGATTCCATCCAGAATGGTGTCGGCAAACGCCAGAATGGACATGCCCTGATGATGCGCCATGTAGGAACGGATGATCGCAGGGTTTTCTCCCGGCCGCAGACGCTCTTTCGTGTAGTCCAGAGCCTCGTAAAAGCCGAACGTTCCCTGTGCTCCGAGAGCCTCCAGACGAGCGAAATTCGCCACGGCCTTGCGGGCATTCACCATAGTGGCCAACGCCGTTGCATAGGGCGCGATCACGAGGTTCTGGGCAAGGCCCCGCTTCATCCCAAGACCCGGCACGCCGAAGTTGGAATACTGGTAATTATAGTCCAGATCACGAGCGTTATAGGCTGATTCCGAGATGCCCCAGGGCGTTTCACGCGCCTGTCCATATTCGATCTGACGCCTAACGATCTGTCTGCTGGTCCCTTCCAGCAGACTGTCGAACGGCGCTGCCATAACCAGAGATGGCATAAGATATTCGAACATGGAGCCCGACCACGACACAAGCGCCTCACCCCGCGCGACCGCGGCAACAGGCCGCCCGAGCCGGAACCAGTCCCGGGCGGGAATATCGCCTTTCGCAATCGCAAAGAACGAAGCAAGCCGCGCTTCGGACGCGAGCAGATCGTAGCAGTTGTCGTCCAGAATACCGTCATTGACGACATATCCGATCGACAGCAGCCCGCGCTCACGGTTACGAAGGAAGCCGAACTCCATATCAAGCGCCATGGTCCGGGCCTGCTCGGCCAATTCCCGCAACAATCTGGCTGTCTGTAGTCCAGTGGCGCCGTCTCTCTGATCGCTGCGGATGGCGTTCTGGGCAGCCTGTAGCCAGAACAGGACGCTCTCGGCTCCTCCTGTCAGAGCGACATCCCTGTCAGCCATTTTCTGTCCCCTTGTCCCGTTCAGGGACTGCACTGCTTCTCCCGCACGCGCGACAAGAGCCATCAGCCTTTGTTCGACGAAAATCTGTCCGGCAGCATTTTCCAGCAACTCATGCAGCAACGACCGGATATCCTGCGCGATACCGCTCGTGCGCAAGGCATTGCCACTAGCGGCCAGTTCCTCCTGAGCCAGAGCCAGAGCGTCCTGCACGCCCGGTCTCCAGCCGTCAGGCGAACGGCCCTTATGCTCCCATTCCATAAAGGTCCGGCCCAGCGTGATCAGATGGCCCGCCAGATTGCCGCTATCGACGGTCGAGACATACACTGGCGCAAGAACAGAAAGGTTTTCCGTGCTGTACCAGTTATAGAAATGGCCGCGATACTTTGGCAGGCGTGCCATCGTCGCAAGCGTTTCTTGCACCCGCTCCACGGCTTCCGCCATGCCGATCCAGCCAAAATCATGCGCGGCAACAACGCACAGGAGATACAGTCCCATATTCGTGGGCGACGTTCTGCGTGCGAGCAGGGCGGCGGGCTCTTCCTGAAAATTGTCAGGCGGGAGGAAATGATCCGATTCCGTGACGAAGGTTTCGAAATACTTCCATGTCCTCCGCCCTTGAAGGCGCAAAACAGCCGTCTCGTCCGCGGTTGCCTCAAGCCTGCGGGCAGAAACACTGTACTGGCTCGCCTTCCACGCGAAGACCGGCGACAGCATCCAGACACAGGCAAATGGCAGCATCACAAGCCACACAAGGGGCGCCATCAGAGGCATCAGAACAAAGGCAAAAGCGCCGAGAAGGATGGCTCCTCCCATCTGGCGCACATATCCCATCAGGCTTTCCCGCGGCGCCTCGGCAGCCTGCGCCGCCGTTACCCATTGCAGAAGATGCTTGCGCGTGACGAACACCCTTGCAAGCGTTCGGACGATCGCATCGCCCATCAGGCAGGCCTGATCGGCCAGAAACACCAGACAGAGCGCGGTGGTCAGGACAGTCCGCTTCAGGTCTGTGCCGAGCAAGGCCAGATAACTGTCAAGCGTCTCTCCCTGCCGGACGCGAAACGCGTCAATCACCAGCGGCAGAGTGGCTGGAATGGCAACGGTTGCGACAATGCACATCGTCCAGACGAAGGCATCATGTCCTCCCAGCATCCATCCTGCGAACAGGGCTGCGACGGCCATGGGTGCGGACAGACTACGCCTCAGGTTATCCAGCATTTTCCAGCGCGCGATACCCGTCATGGGCGTTGAGCGTCTACCGATCGTCGGAAGCCACCCCATCCATGAAAAAATCCATGGCAGTAGCTGCCAGTCCCCCCGTGCCCACCGGTGCAGACGGGATGCCGAAACCAGATAGTCCGTCGGAAATTCTTCAATGACCTCTATATCGGTCACAAGCCCGGCGCGGGCGAAGACGCCTTCAAACAGATCGTGACTCAGCAGCGTTCCTTCAGGCACCCGTCCGTCCAACGCAGCCTCGAAGGCATCGATGTCGTAGATTCCTTTCCCGGCAAACGACCCTTCTGAAAACATGTCCTGATACAGATCCGACACAGCGGCGGTGTAGGGCTCGATTCCGTTCGGGCTGGAAAAAACCCTCTGAAACAGTGTGCTGCTTCGCGCCTTAGGCAGCGAAGGCGTGACACGTGGTTGAAGGATGCCGTAGCCCTCCACGACAGCCCCGCGTTCCGGGTCGAAACTCGCCCTGTTCAGAGGATGCGCCAGTTTGCCGACCAGACGCCGGACCACTTCGTAAGGCAGGCGCGTGTCGCTATCGAGCGTTACGACATATCGCACGCCTTCTGGAATCCGCTGCCCCGAAAGCGGCATGAAACTCGTATCCTGCGCCCCACGCAGAAGACGGTTCAGTTCATGCAGCTTGCCACGCTTACGTTCCCAGCCAATCCATTTCCCTTCGCCTTCAGACCATTTTCTACGACGATGGAGCAGCAGGAAACGGTTCGAAGCACCATCAACGGACCCGTCGGTCCGTCCATAGATCCGGTTCAGTCGCTCAATGCCCTGTACGGCCTGCTCCAGCAGGTCTTCATCCCCTGCGCGGTGTTCGGAAGACCAATCCGTCCAGTCCGTCAGCAGCGCGAAAAAGATATCTCCATCCCGGCTGGCGAGATAATGTTTTTCAAGCCGATCAACCATTTCCCCGACAGCCTGCCGGTGCGTCAGAAGGGTCGGCACTACGACCATCGTCCTCAGTTCGGCCGGAATACCCTGTTTGAGTTCCAGTGCCGGAAGTTCTGAAACCGTAATAGCCCACATCAGAAAACGGTTCATTCCGGAAACCACGGCATCGGATGCCGGGATGAATCCCAGAACGAGTAGAAGCAGGAATGCCCGTCCCGGCAGATAACCGTTCATGAGCGACAGAAACGCTGCCAGCAGCAGAAGTGTCAAAAGCGTAACGGCAATACTGTAGCCGGTAATGCCAAGCTGACGACTGATCTTCCCGACCTGAACCCGCAGCGGCGCGCGAAATCCCAGTTCCTGCTCAAGAGCGGAACGCCCCTCCGCAATCAGGTAATATCCGGGATCAGCACGCCGTGGCTCCGCAGATTGCTCGACACGGGCATTCTGCGCTTTTGCAACTGCCAGACTGGCAATATCGCACTCTGTAAACCGCGATCCTTTAGCGAGTTTTTCAACAGCCCGGCAGTAGAGGTGGCGCGTCGTCAGATCCATCCCGGCAAATTCGCCATGAGCCGCCAATATTCTACTGACAAGACTGACATCCTCGACCAGATCGTTCCAGTCGGTCGTCGTCATCAACCGGATACTGTTGATAATGTTACGAATTGTCGCGTTCAGGCCGCCCTGTTCCTGCATTTCCTCATGAACGAGCGTCTCCAGATCCGTTCCTTTTTCCTGGAGCACGCCATCAAGCCACAGAAAAGCAGGGTCTTTCTGCGGATCATGCCCCCGTAGACGATGGGCGAACTGAACAAGAAAAGCGCGCGAGAGCGTGTGGATCTCAACCCCAGCGAGAAGCTGCATGGTCTGCGGACCATTGACGCCCCCGTTTTCCGTCAGCGCATCGACAAGAGTATCGGCCCTCTCCCGCGCCTTCAGGTCAGCGCTGATTTTTTGTGAAATACGCCGCAGGTTTTCAATCAAAACGATACGAATATTGATCGGAACGGCCCAGAGTTCCCGGATCAGCAAAGGCTGGGTCTGCTGATAAGTCTCGAGAAACTCGCGGATCGTTTCCGTGCTGATATGACTGTCCGTATGCGCCACCAGCGCCCATGCGATTTCGAAAACGCGGGGTAGTCCGGCAAACGCGCCATCCACAAGTTTGGGGAGGTCACGGTAATATCCGACAGGCAGCTCAACCTTGATGGTCTGGATCTGCATATCCATCAGATAATAGTTGTCGATCAGCCATTCAGCGGCTGGCGTCAGCTGCTTTCCCTGCTCCGATGCGTGGGAAAGGACAATATTGGCGTCCTGCAACACCCGCGCGTTGTCGTTCAGACGCGCAATGAGCGGGCTACCACGAGTACCAAACCCGATCCGGGCATGGGAGACTGCCAGACTGTGAGCATGCGTCCGCATCCGCTCCATACCGAACAGGTCTGCCCGAATGGGGTTTTCATCCGCCCAGCAGCTTCGCGAATACGCGCCCTCTTTCGGCGCGCCGGGGAGATAAGAGGACACCGATGCGAGTGATGCCCGAAGTCTAAACATTTGTGTTCTGATCGACATCTTTACCATCCCCATCTCCGGAAAAGGAGACTCATCCAGACGCCTGAAACCGGATTGAGAAAGCTGTCTTCAGCAACAGGTTCTTGTTATTTCTTTTATGACTGATCACGTTTCCTTGCTGTTGAGGAAACGCCTGGTAAAAACTGCCAATGTTTGAGAGCGTTATTAGCGATACTTCAGAACTACCCGACTGCGGAGATGACAAAACATTGCATGATACGAAAAGAAAACGATCCGCGGTCACGACCTTCCGACTTCTCGCAAGCGCCTTGGTAAGTGCCGCGTTAACCGGAACTTTACCTTCCGCGAAAGCGGCGTCGCCAGAAATCCTCCCGCTCGCTCATGCCGAGTTGGAAAAGGGGTCTCATGTCACGCTTTCTGCACGGGGCGTTGTCGCGTCGCTGGACGTCAGACGCACGGCAAAATGCAATGTGCCGATCGTCTGGGGCGATATGGATTCCAGTCCGACGTCCCCTTGCAGCATGGCTTTCCTGACACTCCGCACGCCCGGAGATACGCAGGCACAGGCATCTTCTTTTCCCCTTACACCCTATGGAACGGAAGATGACGGCATGACGCAGCTCAGAATGTCTTTTAGACAGCTGGATGCGTCGACCCCGTTCCCACAGGTCATGGTCTCGGCTTATACGGGGGGCGCGCATTGCTGCTCCCTCACGTCCATTTTCGATCTGCGTTCAAACGGGCAATGGCAGCACCTCGAACTGGGAGCGATGGACGGCGATGGCGAACCGCAGGTTGTGGATATCGTCGGAAGTGGACAGCAGGAAATCCTGACCTTCGATCAGTCCTTCCTCTATACTTTCGCCTCCCATGCCGGTTCTGAATCACCTGTTGTGATTTCGCGTTATCACGACGGTGTTCTGGAAAATGTGACACGCGATCCGATCTATCGGGACTATCTTGCCAAAGATCTGGCTGACAGACGCCGTAGCTGGACACGATCCGGCCGTTTCGAGCCAAATGGCTTTCTGGCCTATGAGGTCGCGACCATGGCCAATCTGGGCAAATTCTCCGAAGGGTGGCGCGATATGCTGGCTCATGCACAATCCACAAAAGAAGCCGGATCTGGCCTGTCTTTATGTGATCTCAAACTCGCCGCAGAAAAACAGAATGGTCATGGCTGTTCTGCCAAAGAAAAAGAACTGCTTCCATTGCCCGAGGCCCTCTCGGCCTTTCTTGTCCAGACCGGCTACATAACGCCGGAACAGGCTGCTTCGGTTCGAGAAGATCGCGGTTCGACTAACGTACCGCCCCCGCCGACGGGATCCGCCCCCCAGAAGCCGGTGTCTTCGTCATCCGCCGTTGCCCAGCCCACGACAACGGATTCCGATACCGCCGTTTCTGACAAATCAACCAAATCCGGCTCCCTATTTCCTATCCTCTTAGGTCTCGGGCTGGTTCTTTATCTTCTCCCGATCCTGATTGCGTACAAACGCGACACTGTCGATCAGAGAAAAATCGCAATGGTGACAGTTCTGCTGGGTTGGACGATCATCGGTTGGGCCGCAGCTCTTTTCATGGCCCTCACGCGGCAGTCACGCAAGGCATAGACAAACGATCAGTTTCTGCTCCGAGCCTCTCGCAGCGTCATGGTTCCGACACGCTGTGAGAGGTAAATGCCGGTCTTTCCCGAAAAAGCGCAGGCCACGAAACATCCGATCGCGAAATAGGCGATATCCGAGGCTCCAAACAACTCGACACCCATCAAGGTACAGGCCAGAGGCGTGTTCGCCGCGCCAGCAAAGACCGACACGAACCCCACAGCAGCGAGCAGGTCCATCGGCATATGCAGCACATGGGCCAGAGCATTTCCCGACGCGGCGCCCAGAAAGAACAGCGGCGTGACTTCCCCGCCTTTGAACCCACTCGCCAGAACAACAACCGTAAACACCAGCTTCCAGAACCAGGACCAGGGATAGAATTCAGGCCCGAAAAAGCTGACAATGGACGCTCCACCGGGTTCTGCCGGAAGAACCCCCAGCCCAAGATAATCCCTGTTCCCAACGACCATCACCAGAAGAATGGTCGCAATCCCACCAATGGCCGGGCGCAGCCATGATCTCGGACAGACTGTTTTCATAACTGCCGCCAGACGATGCACGCTCTCGGCAAAGGTCCAGCTCAGACAGCCGAAGACAACAGCCGCACCGGCAACCTTCGCAGCCAGCACAGGATTGACGTGCCATAGCGTACCATCGGCACTCAGTGTTCCCTGAAACATCAGAGGGTAGAAAACGTGATGCACTCCCCAGGCGCGACAGGACCAGTCCGCAATGATGGAAGACATGGCTGCGGGCAAAAGAAACCGGTAGTCGAGCCGGCCTAACGTCAGAACTTCAAGAGCGAAAACCGCTCCTGCAACTGGGGTTCCGAAGACGGAACCAAACCCTGCGGCAATGCCACAAACCAGCAGGGCGCAGCGTTCCGAAGAGCGAAGCCTGAACAGCCACGCCGTCGCACTCGCCAGACTGCCCCCAACCTGTATGGCGGTCCCTTCCCGCCCGACAGACGCTCCGAAAAGATGGCTCACAACAGTAGCAATAAGCACGAAAGGCGCCATCCGGAGTTGAACCCCGGCCCCCGGCTCGTGGATTTCATCCACGATCAGGTTCGCCCCACCTTCCACATCCCGCCCGAACCAGAAATACCACAGCCCGACCGCCACCCCAGCCAGAGGAAGGCCGAACAGCAGAACCGGATGAGCGATCCTGCAAGCAGTTACGACGTCCAGAAGCCACAGAAACAGAGCGCAGACGCTGCCGATACACACTGACAGCATGATGAGGACAGCACCCATCCGGCAATAATCGAGAATACTGGAAAAACGGAATTGGTTCTGAACGTCGTTCATGACGGACGCATGTCTCCTGTCTTGTGCCACAGAGGGCGCTAAACAGGAATCATCAGCTTCCGGACGAAGCGGTTCGACCATGAATGGTCAGGCAGAATCCATTGCCTTCAGACAGGAAAAAAGCCCTTCCGCCCCTAATCTGTCAAGAGCTCCGTTCGGCTGGCAGATGACAAGGTTTTAAGGGGACGCCACTTTCCAGCATGACAGGGGTATGCCACCGTAACTGTAACAAAAACGAACGGCCTGATCCGTTCTTCCGTCCGACTGATTTTAAGGAGCTGCATATCATGCGTCGCCTTCTGGTTCTTACCACCCTTCTGGCAGGGCTGCCCTTCACGGTTGCAGCGCATGCCGAAGGAACCTTCTCCTTCGCCACGACACCGGGGCAACTTCCCAAGACCGTTGTGCCGACGGATTATGTCATCGATCTGACGACCGACATGGATCATCTGACCCTTCAGGGTGACGAAATCATCCGGATCGAAGTCCAGACCCCGACTGCGGATATCACGCTCAATCAGGCGGGCCTCAAACTGGCGAGCGCCCTGCTCGACAACTCCGAGAAAGCCGTCATCCATCAGGACGACGCCGCAGAGACGGTCACATTGCACTTCCCGGCCCCTGTTCCGGCAGGAATGCACACTCTGGCAATCAAGTATTCCGGGCCGATCCTGAAAACGCCCAACGGCATTTACGTCGACGACTATACAGACCCCAAGGGCAAGCCGCAGCGGATGCTTGTCACACAGTTCGAAGTAGCGGATGCGCGCCGGATGTTCCCCGGATGGGACGAACCGGCCTTCAAGGCGACATACCAGTTGAACGTGACGCTCCCGTTCGAATATGCCGCCGTGAGCAACATGCCGATCATCGGCACGACACAGCAGGATGAAAAGACAAAGCGCGTCTCTTTTACCCCGACCCCGCGCATGTCGAGCTATCTGCTGGCACTGGTGGCGGGCGACATGGCCTCCGTCGATGGCAAGGCAGACGGCACACCTCTGCGCGTCTTTGCACCGACCGGCCTTGAAAATCAGGGCACCTACGCTCTGGGCGCTGCCGAAAAGATCCTGCCTTATTACAACGATTATTTCGGCATCAAATACCCGCTGCCGAAAATGGATATGCTGGCCATCCCCGGCAACTATCAAGCCGGTGCGATGGAGAACTGGGGCGCGCTGACCTATATCGACAACGTCCTGCTGTTCGACCCGAAGAACAGCACGCCCCGCACCCGCGAACTGATCTATGAAGTTGTCGCACACGAAATGGCGCATCAGTGGTCCGGCGATCTGGTGACCATGGGCTGGTGGGACAATATCTGGCTGAACGAAGGCTTTGCGTCGTGGATGGAAATCAAGGCGACGGACAAGATGAACCCGGAATGGGACATCTGGCCGCGCCAGCACGAAACTCGTGAAAGCACGATGGCGACAGACGCCCTGTCCACCACCCATCCGATCCAGCAGACCATCCACAATGTGAGCGAAGCCAATTCCGCCTTTGACGGCATCAGCTATGGCAAGGGCGAGCTTGTCATCCGCATGATGGAAGGCTGGCTTGGCGAAGACCATTTCCGTGACGGAATGCGCGCCTACATGAAGGCCCATGCTTACGGAAATGCTACCAGTCAGGACCTCTGGAACGCCCTGTCACAGGCGTCTGGTCAGGATGTCGGCAAGGTGGCGCGCAGCTTCACTGAACAGCCCGGCATCCCGCAGGTCAATGTCGCCGCCACCTGCCAGAACGGCCAGACAACTTACACCCTGACGCAGAGCCGTTTCACGATCCACGATCCCAATGCGAAAGCCCTGATCTGGAACATTCCGGTTGTCGCAGGCGGTCCGGGACTTGAGACCAAAAAGCTGGTCCTCGGCGCTGAACCCGTAACCTTCACCCTGCCCCGCTGCAACGCCCCCCTCAAGCTCGATCTGGGCGAGAGCGGCTATTACCGCGTGCATTACGACGATGTTGCTTTCGCACCGATCGCCGCCTCGATTTCAAAATTTGCGCCGGTGGATCGCGCCAATATTCTTGGCGACCAGTTCGCCCAGTTCCGGGCCGGTCATGGCAACCTGTCCTCCTATTTCGATCTCGTGGACCGACTGACGGCAGCGCATGAGAGCGACATCGCCACACTTGAGGAAATCATCGGTAAGCTGGAAACGCTTGATACCTATGAAATCAACAGCCCGGACCGCGCGGCATTCCAGGCCTATGCTCGCAGCCGCCTCGCTCCCGTGCTGAAGCGTCTGGGCTGGGACCAGAAGCCGCATGAAAGCGTGCTGGACACAATGCTTCGTCCGTCCGTGATTTCGGCTCTTGGAAACTTCAACGATCCCGCAGTCCTTGCAGAAGCCAAGCGCCGTTTCGCGGCATGGCTCAAAAACCCGGCCTCCCTGCGCCCCGATCTGGTCGGTACGGTCTCGGCTCTGGCGATGAAGCATGCCGATGCTGCAACCTATGACATCATGGCAACAAAAGTTCGCGACACGCAGGCCACGGAAGTCAAGCTGCGTCTGTTTCAGGCTCTCGCCAACGCAACGGACCCTGATCTGATCCGTCGCAATGTTGAACTGGCCTATAGCGGCGCTATCCCGAACGGTCGTATTTCAATGGCCCTGTCATCGATCGCCTCTGCCAGCGAAAACCCGGACCTCGTCTGGAAGCTCGTTCGCCAGCATGAAGCCGAAATCCGCACGCATCTGGCCCCCTGGTCACAGGACGGGTTCCTTCCAGCCATCGCAGCCCATTCCAACAATCCGGATATTCTCGCCGAACTGCAGAAAGACCCATCTTCCAGCATGACAACCGGTGCGAAAATCGCCACGGCTCATGCGGTCAATGCCGTTTCAGCCCGCAAAGAAGCCGTTCAGGCAGCCCAGAGCCAGATCCACGACTGGCTTGCCACTCACACTCACTAACACTCCAACGAGGCGGAAAAGATCCGCCTCGTCCCTGTCCGGGGCGGTAAAACTGCTATAGACGTGGCTCTCTTGTTTTACCCGCCACCGGACCATCCTGCCCCATGCTTCAGATCGAAAACCTTGTCTTCAACGCCTGGGGACGACAGTTCTTCAATCGTGCAAGCGCGAACCTTCCCAACCCATCCAAGGTTTCGCTGGTTGGCCGGAATGGCGTCGGAAAATCCACGCTTTTCAAACTCATCAAGGGTGAACTTCAGCCGGATTCCGGTGAAATCGTCATCCCACGTGCGGCGCGTGTCGCAACAGTGGATCAGGAACATCCCGCCACCCCCATCAGCCTGATCGATACGATCCTCGCAGCCGATACGGAACGCGCGACCCTCATGGCAGAGCTGGAAACAGCCGATCCTGAGCGGATGGGCGATATTTGGATGCGCCTGATCGAAATCGATGCGGACAGTGCGCCTTCCCGTGCGGCAGAAATCCTGAATGGTCTGGGTTTCTCCACGGCGGATCTTGACCGTCCGATGGCCGAGTTCTCCGGTGGCTGGCGGATGCGCGTAGCCCTCGCCGCTGCCCTCTTTGCCGAACCCGATCTGCTGCTGCTCGATGAGCCGACGAACTATCTCGATCTCGAAGGCGCTTTATGGCTGGAAGCGCGCCTCGCCCGCTATCCCCATTCCGCGCTCATCATCAGCCATGACCGCGAACTTCTGAACAATTCCGTAGACTTCACCCTACATGTTACGGAAGGAAAGCTGGAACTTTATACCGGCGGATACGACGATTTCGAGCGTCAGCGGTCCGTGCGTTTATCGATCATCTGGCCGCGGGATTTCCGAAGCTTTTATGAGCGCTGCGCTTTGACGTC
>NZ_JAERLZ010000012.1:0-79205 GCF_018256175.1 Gluconobacter sp. Dm-44
AGGCCTACCCTCCATCGGTAAGCCTGTGAATCACAACCTCTCGCTCAGTTCAATAAATTAATAGGTCCTGAGCCTAGTGGAGAACGCATTGCCAGTGCCGACACTGAACACCGGCGCGTCAGCTTTGGGGGTGGATTGCAGTCTGTCTGCTTTGCAGGACACATATTCAGAAGCGGACCCGTCTAACAATCTCGACGCGGTTCAGCCTCGTATCGGCGGCAGGAAGCAACAATGGGCCGGTTAGATGGCAAAATTGGAAACGGGTTACCAGTGATTAGATTGCGCCTACTCCCGCCGTTCCCAGTCTTGGCTCAGGCGCTCCGGAGCGGACATTGCCAATACAGGAAAGTTTTGAGTTGAGCGAAGCGCCGCTGCGCTCCTTTTGGTAGTCGTTGCTCTCCTCCGAATACTGCCTGTTTTTTATTGACCGTAACGTCATTACACCGTACCGTCATTACGGTGAAACGCGCTTACGGAGGCTTATTGCCATGGCTGATCAAACAGTTGTCGCCCGTTTGAAGCGACAGCGCGAGTTGCGCGCCGCTGAAGGGTGGCGCGAAGTGAAAGTTTGGGTGCCTACCGAACAAGATGCTGAAGACATTCGTAAACTCGCCGAGGAGCGTCGTGCCAAAGCCGAAGCACTTCATGGCCTTTCTAAAGAGGTTCCCACTGTGACTCCCGAACTAGAAGACCGCATCGCCAAAGCAATTGCAGAACACGGTTCCGCTGCGTACACGACCTCGACCGGGGCAGTCCTTGATCTTATGACCCATTTGGCTGAAGAAAATGATCTACTTGGTTTTTCGCGGGCCGTCATCGTCTTGGCCCGCGCCAAACCTGCTAATGCCCATTTCGTAACAGAGGCCGTTCCAGGAAAAATCACCAACTTCCTCATAAGTCACCGTCACGTTGACCCCTCACGCCTAGTGAGTTGGACCACTCAAAATCGGGGATGGGCAGATAGTTTGAAGAGCGCCGTGCGCGAACCGGAACGGTTCGCACAAGTTGTCGAGACAATGGCGGTTTCTATCAATGAGCCCGAAGATTGATTCTTGGTGATATCAGACAGCGGACGTACACCGCTCACGGCCACTAGTAAGAAGAATATGATGAAATCTGAAGTGATCGTGCAAGGAAAGATAAAGATCCATTTTAGATCACTTCGCACTCCACAAAAAGATTTCTGAGAAAATATAGAGGTTAATTTTCGTATCGATCCTACGAACAGGCACGTTCCTAGCACCCTAAAAGGCTGGGGATTTCTTGCTTAATTGAACCTAAATTCTTAGCTGACCTCTCGTGAGCAGGAGCATCAACTCCACCTGCCGACATGAAAGTCATGTTTGATGCTGAGTGGTTCGCTGTTTGGTTCTTTGTAATCGACGATGCTACGTGTAAATTTTGAATTTTAACAAGCGATAAGCGAATAGGATAGGTAGAATGGCTTTCGACGGAACACGAAAAGCACTTAAACGTCTGGCAAATACTAACCCTATTGACCTTGGTGCGAGTCACATAGTTAGTAATCTGAAAAATGAAAGCGACAGAAGTGTCATTGTTCTCCTCGGAAGTATAATTGAGGATTGTCTTAAGAGAAGAATAGAGGAAAAACTAACTGGTCTAGCAGGAGAAAAAGACTCATTTTTTGATTTTAACGGTGTTGCCGGCACGTTTTCATCCAAAATAATGCTAGCTAAGGCTCTGGAGATTATCGACCCTAATACAAGAAATCGGCTCGATCTTCTAAGAGAGATGCGTAATTGTAGCGCCCATGCTACAGAAAATGTGACCTTTTCGAAGCAAGAAATGCTTGATGCGGCAATCCTATTCGCGCCAGACGAAGCTCAAAACGCTATGAAGGGAATGGAAACACAAAATTTACGTAATAGCTTTATTTTGATATGCACAGCCATGATCGCCCAAATCGATGGTGATGGTGGCACCGATGCAATGGAACAAGCAATTTCGATGATTAAGGTGGCTGGAACGCCATGAATTTCATGCATATCCGTGTTTCTTATGTCAGCTATGTGAAAAGCGATTAAACATCAAGAATGTCCAATATGAAGGCGAAGGCGGCAGGTCCGCTTACGCCTTCATCCCAGACATCCGCTCAGCCATAGCCCGTTCCGCAAAGCAGACATGGAAACAGGCCGCTCAGGAATAGGTCCCTGCCAATCCCGGGGTGGCTCAAGCATTAGTACGTGATGTTAGGGAGTGAGCCCGCCCCGGTAGTGGCTACTGCACCGATCGAAGCTGTTGTCTCGGCGGAGGCTGGCGCGCAAGATGCAGTATGATTACTCATCGACATCCCGGAACAGATCGGCGGAATTAGTTGTAGGCGCTTTCGGCGAGCTAGAGGAATATGACGTGCTTTCCGGCTCCTCGTATTCCTGCTCCATCGCTCGAACGGCTCTACGCACGAACGTGTTTAATGCAAGTAAAGGGGCTGGCTCCTTTTCGCCTGGGGCAATTAGCTCACAAAGAGTTCTCATGGAGCTTTCCAGTTCGGCAAACTGGTCGTCTGGCGCTAGCTCTCCATCCCACGCCGAACGTACCTGATCCACATATTCATCAATACGGGGGATAACCTCTTCGAAGGCAAGGAGTATGTAGTTCTCCATTTCTTGTAGTGTCAGAACCTCCCGCAGGTAGGCAACTTCCAAGAACGTTGCATCGGCATGCTCGACCAGAGCCTCCCTGACGGAGTTTACGAAGTTCAAGCGCAGCTCTTCGGGAAGTATTTTTTGTCGGTGCAATGCTGCAAATAATGTGGAATCGGAATCTCCCTTTATCGGAGCACAGAAATGGCTCATTCCTGACAGCAGGTCCGGACGCTGATCCAGTATAATTTTGCTGAACACTGCATTGGATCGGTAGGATAGGAAGAGTTTCAGCTGATGCCGATCCATTTTGACGATCCTGCTCGCGAGCAAATCATTGAAGGTGGTGCAAACGACGAGCGAGCCTTGGATTGTCACTCCAGCACAAACCACTTCGTAAACTATCGATTCCGGCCGTGCGCCGCGCAGGTAGAGTTCGACCAACTCGGGACTGGTAGCAAGATATTTTGAGAATGCATCGCTGACGGTGGGGTGCTTGTAGGACCAGTAAGGCCCGTTCTCATCCTGCGCGAGCAGGAGCAGGCTGCCGTCAAGGGCGTCGAGTTGATCGCGGACCAACGAAGGTGCGACCCCGAATGCATCAGCGCCAGATGATAGCTCCTTGGCCGATACGGGTGATCTGATCTTGCCGCCGTTGAGAAAAACGACCGCGATGGCAGCGCGACATTCGGGTGCCAATCCTGTGATGATGCCCTGCATAAAGGCGAGCGGTTCAGCGAAAAACTTGTGCAGGATATTCGGCTCTGGTGATAGTTCGGCTGCGAAAAAAATCGATCCCAAGCGCCTCGCTGTTTCGGGCAAGAAATCTTTGCGCTCAGCGAGCGCTGGTAAAAACGGTTTGATCTTGCCGCGAAATTTGGCGGGTTGATCACCCATTTTGATGTGGTTGTATAAGATTTGCGCACGCTCTGAGGCAGATATTTTTTGAACGTCGATCACCACCTGGCTTTTATTCAGCACGGGGAGAGCACTCAATTTGAGATCGTTTTTGGCGGCTCGCCATATGTAGTCACGCGAGGTGATAAGGAACCTCGTTCCCTTCTTCATTGCGCTATGCATGAAGGGGAATATCTGATTCCACTCTTCAGCAGTTTGCTTTTGATATTGGGTGTTTCCCCAAGCGTCATCGATCCAGAAGAACTGATCGCCTTTGGGACTAAGATGCTTTTGAATATCGGTGGGTGATGTCGCTCTGATCGTATTACACTGCCAACGATCGGCTGCGCCGACGGCAATGCTAGCCCCGATGGTAGACTTTCCGGCGGCGGGAGCGCCAAGTAAGAGGACCAGATTATGTTCGCTGATCGCGCGAACGCTTTTTGTGTGTGGAGCCGTCACAACAAGGCGCTGTAGGTCATCACCCATGGCGCTGAGTATCAACTGTGCCTGTTCGTAGGCGCGGCCATCTAGCAGATCGTGAAGATCGCCCATCCCATAGAGGCGGGGGACGAGCATACGTAGTTTTGCAGATGCTCGAATTTGGCCGGTAATCCAATCCGCGCCGAACACACGACAACAGCCCACACCAGCCTTCTCAAATGCCGCTTTTATCTGAAGTTCGCTCTGCCCTGTGACGGGATGATTGGTCAGGATGATGTAATCTTGGGCGAGACCCTTTGCCGCCAAAAACGTCGCCTTCGTCAGTTCGTCCCTAAGTGAAGATACCGTGAGGTTCGACGATGGCTTGGAAGTGAATTTGCACTGGATCGTCGATTGCCCTGATTGCGGACTACCATCCTCCCAACGTCCTACAAAAGCGCCGTCACGGCCTGCGTCGTTGGTCGGCAGGAAGCTTTGAACGGGGCGTTGCAAGCAAACCTCGGCCACGCTGACACATAGGTCCTGAAACGCCTTCCACCCTAATAGATGGAGCGGATAAGGGGCGAGTGCTTCGATCAACGTTTGTGTTTGTGCAGTCAATTCGTTCACTCGGTAACATTACCAGAACAAAAAAAATGAGGAAGCCTTCGCTATCTTGCGATCCAGCGGTCGTCATTCATCGAACTGACCGAGTGCGACAGGAAGCGCGTCGAGCTGAAGTCACAATTCGGAACACCGAACATAATGGAATGGTTTACCATGTTTTCACCGTCAAACTTTTCGCACAGTAATATTCGAGATGAGTTTCCACGGTTGTCTGATATAGGTGCAGGCCCTCTGGGCGAGGACGCTGACATGTATGGCGACACCCTGAATGAAGCTATCCAGGAGGGACCAAACCGGCATGACCTGCGGTTCAACCTAGAGGCGATCCAGGAACTGCAAAATCTCCTGTCGTTTACTGACGAGCAGATCGACCGTATTACCCAAACTTGGGTCTTGCTCTCGATCGACCCGATCGCAGATGATTCCGAGGCGACATTCAAAGGTCGGTATCCGACATACCGGGCGTTTTGGGAGGCAGTCCTGCATGCTTTCAAGAACGATCCCAGAGTTCAGGAGCATATGGGAACCTAACCTCAGTCCATGATCAAGCGATGTCGGCTAACCAAATTCAAAATTCCGAAACCAGACATTCTGCTTTCCCTTACTAATTCGCCTGTCTGCTCAAGGGAATCAGAGCAGACAGGCCGCAGCCGCCTTCATTTCAGACATTCAATCGAGCTTCATTGCATTCTAAAATCAGACATAGCCTGAAGGCATCCTACCCAATCTGTTTGGAAGATCACGCTAGCATGGCGAACGAAGCACTCTACCGGCAGGTCGATCACGTGGTTCCATCCACATTTTCAACGATTGGTATGAGAATATCGAGATACTATCGGACTGGGTCTACAAGGCGATAGTCGACGGAAGTGAAGAAGCTTATCGCGGATTGCCCTTTGGAAATGTTCCGATCATCAAAGCCTCTCTTAGTGCTACGAGCGACCACGAATGTCGTCTGCCATGTTGTCAAACAAGGGCCCGGTGTTTGACAACTGTAATGCAGCATCTCAACATCTGAGCCCAATCCAAGACGGGAAGCGAGCTATGGGCGAATTCAATCCGATGACCATCGTGGCTGCAGCGGAGGTGATATCGGACACCCATTCCCACAGCGACATCAATGTCTTGGAGGTGCAATGGGCCATCTCCGATCGGGGAGGCGGCAGCAGCAAGTCGGCTCGGGTATCGAATTTGGCAAAGGCTGCTTTAAGCGGCGGACCTCCTGTTCATACCGAGGCGGGTCTTGTAACCCTCGAACGCGCGCTGGTGGAAACTGCACTTTCGTATTCATCACGGGTTCAGAACGAGACCTCTTGGCGAAGACTGAAGGCCGGCCTCCGCCAAGACGGATTCGAGGTCCTCGAACGCCCCATGGATGAGAACCACAGCGGATGGGTGCTACAGACGAAACAACCAGATGTTACACTGATCAGAATGCTACCTTCCGATGTCCCCGGGCTGGATATGAGGGAAGCGGAAAGTGAAGTCGTTCAGTTGCTGCGAAAGCATGGTCTGGTTGTAGCGGACGGCCACTTATCCCGCGCCGTTTCTGCGTTCCAGCGCGGAGAATGGTCCGGTGCAAACGGCGAGCTCCGGAATTTTCTCGAAAGCTACCTGAACGAGATCGCGATCAAATTTGGCTGCGATCAAATGGCGGACAGTCGACAGAAGCGGGACTTCCTAGGCTCGGGCGTAAAACCGCCTTTTCTGCTTACTGAATACAACGAGTGGAATGCGGGCGGTCAGAAAACCCCCTTCGTACAGGCCTTGTTGAGTCGACTTCATCCGCACGGGGGACATCCCGGATTGTCGGAGGAGGAGGACGCCACTTTCAGGCTTCAGATTAATCTGGTCACAGCCAGACTGTTTCTGCGACGTCTAGACCGTGGTTCTTACTGACGAGGATACCCCATGCGACCCGCCGCCAAAATTCGCCGTAGAATGAAGTGCCAATTGAATTCGGGGGCCGACTGATTGCGGTCCGTGCCCTGCTGCCCGGAAACGTTCAGGCAGCAATCGCCCTCATGCAAGATATGCGACATCACGATTTGATACCCGCATAGTGGATAATAGGGGAATGTTGAGAAACCGGTACTTTCCCTAACCACGTCGCAAAAGCGCATCAGAGACTATCCGAAGTCCATTCGTCGAGTTATCATTCACGTCAAGTTTTCAACGTCCCGGTTGTGTCAATGAAACAGCAGATCGGCTACGAATGGGACTTCACGGAGGACCCGCATCTGGACTTGCCGCGCGATACGCTTCAGGAGGCGGATGGCATGCATGTCATCTACGAAGAACGCAGCGTGTGCGAGAAGCTGCTCGAGCGGCTCCAAACCCAAGTTACGGGAAAAGCACCATGATACGGTGTATCTCGCACAACGTTTTGCAATATCGGGTTCGTAACTCCGAGTTTCTTGTAAGCTTTCGTGCTTTTTTCTCGGGATTTCGGGGATTTTGATGACGTATTTCCGCGTCCTGCCAGTTGGTACACGACCATCCGCTCAAGCGCGAAATCGCGCCTATTTGCTGACGGATGACTGGGACGATTGGTTTAAATTTTCTACCCTCTATACGCTCGTTATCTATGATGAGGATGGCGAGCGCCACAGCATCGGTGGAGTAAAGATCGGCCAGTTCGCAATGGCGGATGACCAGCGTCGTCCGAATATTCCCAATGATTTCGACGAGCTTGATGATCGTTTTTTTTCACTCGGCCAAGATGACAGCTACTATGACGCGCTCAATAAAATTGGATCAGAAATTCGCGATCGCGTTCTTAGTGGGCTTCGGGATGTCGCAAATGACCCTGCCTTGTTTGATCGTGCGCTCGGTGAAAAAGTTACCGGAACATCTTTGCTGCGATCAGTTGATCGATCTACCGTAACTGGTCAATTCCATCGGATCGCACAAGGCGGTGCCCGGCTAACTAACTATGAGTTTAGTTATACAGCTCGGAGACGGTCACGCCGCATCGGGCCAATGAGCCTCGCTTTTACGGTCGCACCGGAATCTTATCCTCCCACCAACGTGCATGTCTTGATCGGACGTAACGGAGTGGGTAAGACTACATTGCTTAACGATATGACACGGGCGATCGTTGACCGAGATGCAGAGGCGAATGAAGTCGGTGCTTTTACTACTGATCTTAACGAAGAACTATTCACCAGTCTCGTCTCTGTAACGTTTAGTGCTTTCGATCCGTTTGAACCTCTCCCCAATCGGCAGGATAAGTCTCAGGGCGTCCGATATGCTTATATTGGGCTGAAACTGATAGGGAAAGATAAGGAGGGCAAGCCGAAACCTCCCAAAAATCCTGATGCACTATCTGTCGATTTCGTCAGCAGCGTGCTGATTTGTCGGCAAAGTGGGAAAGTCTCTCGCTGGGAACGAGCACTCAATATGTTGCAGGCTGATCCGATTTTTCGTGACGCGAATGTTTCGGCTCTCGCACGTTCAGATATGGACGCAGACGAACTAAAATCCGCAGCACGTAAGCTTTTCAGGAATCTCAGCTCAGGTCACAAGATCGTTCTTTTAACAATCACACGTTTGGTTGAGACCGTTGAAGAAAAGACTCTTGTTCTGCTGGATGAGCCTGAAGCGCATTTACATCCGCCGTTGCTTTCAGCTTTTGTAAGAGCATTATCAGATTTGTTAATAAACCGGAACGGAGTTGCTATTATCGCTACACACTCGCCGGTAGTGCTGCAGGAAGTGCCGACTAGTTGTGTTTGGATGGTGCGCCGGACAGGCTTGCGCTCGGTGGCCGAGAGACCCGAGATCCAAACGTTCGGTGAAAACGTTGGTCTGCTAACGCGCGAGGTATTCGGGCTGGAAGTTACTCAGTCAGGTTTTCATAAGATGCTTCGGGAGGCGGTGGCCGAACTCCCCAACTATAACAGTGTGGTGCGCCGTTTCGACGGCGAACTTGGAGACGAAGCGCGGGCAATTGTGCAGGGGCTTTTGGCGGCACGCGGCGATCTTGAGGACGATGATTTCTAATGTGGTCACTGAAGCGCCCGGCTTTATCGGCCCTGTCTACCTTCAGTACTTGCATAAGCAGAGTGCGCAATCCGGGACTTGCCGACCGTCTTGCTCTTGCTAAGCCTGCAATTGTAGTCGCCTCGACACAATTCGATAAAGCCGCACGCGTTCATGCGCTTCATAGTATCGCTACCCATGATGTCGTCGCACCAGACATCACTGTAAGCGAAATGGAGAAGGTCTACACGCAGCGTATGGCAAAGAACGGCTCACCCGGACGCGACACCTACGACGAGATACTTGCTTCGGCACCGGGCGGGCGTTGCCCGTTATGCATGCAGCGCTCTGCGGCAACGCTCGATCATCATTTGCCAAAAGCACACTATCCCGCATTGGCGGTTGCCCCGCTCAACCTGATCCCGGCCTGCTCCGACTGCAATAAGGCAAAGTTAGACGCCGTGCCAGTTATGGCTGAGGATGTACCACTTCATCCGTATTATGATGACCTTGGGAAGGAGGTTTGGCTTACCGCGACAGTAGTTGAACGGCAGCCGACCGCCCTGAAATTTGCTATTGCTCGGTCGAATGCGTGGGACGATACGCTGTATGCGCGGGTTAACAATCATTTCCGCTCACTCGGTCTAGCTGCACTCTTCGCGTCTGAAGCTGCGGAAGAGCTTCTTAATATCCGGCACCAACTTCAGATCTTGCGAGACGCCGAGCCAATGGACGGGGTGCGTGACGAGCTTGAACGGCGTGCCCAAAGCTGCGCGGCTGCTCGGGTCAATAGTTGGAGAACGGCTGCATATCGGGCATGGAGCGATAGTGATTGGTTTTGTGAGGGTGGTTTTTTGCCCGGAGGCTAAAACGAAGTCATCGCGTTTAGATGTAAGCGGTGAATTATCTACCCTATTTGGAGAAAATAAGGGTCGGTTTTGGTCCGTATGAATGTCTGGTAATTTGAGTTCTACGCCAAAACCAGTCCTTCTGCTCTCCTCCCCCCTTAATCGCCGGCCTGCTCAATGAATTTGAAGCAGACGGGCGACAGTCGCCTTCAATAGGCTTCTATTTAACCTTCCGCATAGCGGACTGGATCGACTCAGTGCTTAGTGCCTAAGTGGAGTTCAGGAATCGGACACAGACAGAGTTTTAGTGAGAAATAGACGATTATGCTATGCTGGTCGTGACCAGCGGACACGTTCAAGCGCTCTCTTTCTGCCCGCGACCGTCTTTCACTTTCCAATAGATCCAGTTTAGAAAGGCATCGGTTTCGGAGAAATTTGCTCCCCCAATCCGTCTGCCGAGCGCGTGTATTGTAACGCAGAGCTTCTCGTATCGTGGCGGGGAGATGGCCCGGAAATTTGGGTGCGTCGGGGCTGTGATGCCGAGTGCGTTCAGCGCACCCACGGTGTTCCCGTTATAGACCGCATAGTGGTCGGGCGCGAAGGTACAGAGGATCTCGGTTGCCATGTTGAGGCCGACCCCTGGGATTGGTTCCCCTGCCTTGCGTATGACATCATAGCCATCACGCGGCGGCATGGCGGCTGCTGATCGACCGACGACGAATAAGTCAATGACCTCCTTTGGGTGGTCGAGGGCCTCGCTGCCGCGCCGGTGGATATCGCCAGAACCCCAGAGGTGTCGGCCGCCATTGCTGGTCATAAGGTCGCGGAAGTGCGCTTGGAATGTCGCTTTCGTCGTTGCGTTGAGCCGGGTCCCCGCAAGGGCAGCGATGGCAGTCTGGACGCGAAGCGCGTCGACGCGCCGTTGCTTGCGTTCCGTTAGGTCTGACATCGCCTTAGCATCCGCTCGATAGAGCCGATACCAATTCTCGATGACGCGGAGATCGAATGCGGAAGGGAGTGCGTTGTCCCTCGCTTTCTCATACTTTTTACGCTCACGCGCATCGATTGCGTGACTGGAAGCATATTGCTCAAGAACAAGAGAGTCCAACTCTTGGAATCGCGGTGATTTTCTGTAGCGATCAAAGGTGGCTATCAACTGGGTTGTGAGCGGGTCATCGACGCTATGGTCCACGCACAGCGAAAGCTCCTCGTTGGTGCTGAGCGCACCACCCGTAAGGTTCGCCGAGCCGATCAGGCTACGATACTGGTCGCCCCGTCGCGACACATACGCCTTTGGGTGAAAAGTCGCGGTCGCACGGTCGGCAACACGAATCTTGCAGGCTCGGTGACGGTCTTTCAACGCCAAGAAGCTTTCGAGCGCGGCTGGGTCCGTAAGGAAGAAGTCTGTTCCGATAAAGAGCTCGACGTTCGCGCCCATTGCGAGGCGCTTTTCTAGCAGCGGTGCAATGAGATCAGCGCCTGCGCGCTTCAGGAACGCCACTGCGATGAAAATCTCGTCGGCGTTTTTGATGATGTCCGGGATAAATACTGAGTGATCGGCCTTTCCCGTGTTCGCGACGAGCATTCATTCCCTTTCTTCATAAGCAAGGGATACTAATCGTCGTGCGAACCAATCCCCTACACGGGTTGTAGCGGATTGATCCGTTGTATGGATACCGGAATATTTTGATACCTCGAAAAATGACGACCTTTAAGTCGCAGATATGGCCGAGGTGATGATGTCATAGAATAGTCGGTAGCTTCCATTTTGACCGGACGGTTCTCGGAGCTGAAATGAATAACCGGGCTCGATCGTAAGTCGTCATGAGCGTGAACGCTGCAAATGGCTTGTTTCGGTCATCCCTTCCCAATAACCGACCTTCTGTTCACCCCCTAAACAGTCTATCTGCTCAACGAATGGCAGCGGACAGGCTGTAGTCGCCTTCACCTCGGACATTCGGACGTTCATGGTAATTGCCTGAAAGCGGACATTACTAAACTAAGCTTGATAGACTGAGTTTGAGACAAAGCGGCCATTCCCGCTGAGCTATTCGAACGTCCGGATCTCCCGGAACCGGCCGGTCACAGGATCAGGGACTACGCATCTTGCCGGCCTGATGATCGTCGGCTTGGGGCGCCGGCCCCGACCGGCGCGGTGTGACCGGGGCGAGGTGGGAGCTCCAGAAGGATTAAGGCGGAGCTTCGTCCAGAACCCTGGGAGCCCCGACTGGCCCGCTTGCCGAGTTCAGATCTCTGGAAGGTTATGGTCTGGATGTTGATCCAGCCAAGCCGACACTGCACCGTCGCGATCATCGGGCAGTTCCTTGGCTGTGGTGTTCATCAAGCCAGCGCGCCGCAGATATCGGAATGCGGCTCGACCACCGGGGATCATGTTGAGGCGCCTAGCATCCTTCCAATGCCCTCGCACCATCGCCTCTTCCGACGCGTATAGCGCGTCCACGTCGGTCGTTACGGCCATCACCTTGTGGTGGATGTAGGTAACACGCTTACCTTCCAGCTCCTCTCTCAGCTTACGGTGGAACAGCAAGTTGCTGCCCTTGCGCATTGCTCGCCGATGCTCTGCCCAACGCGTCTTCCAGCTGCGCGTCGTGATGCCGACGTAGAAGTAGCCGTCGACCGGATACGACGCGCCTTCGCCGAAGATGTGCTGGTAGAGCACGAACGACTTTTTCGGCCAGCCGGACGGGAATAGGAGCAAGTGAGCGGGGGCCGAGAACAGTAAGCTAGGCTCGCCGATGGCGGACGAAGGCACGTTGATATCGAACCGTCGGGCAGCGTCCAGGAAAGCCGAATCCGCGACCCAATCGATCCGGATGATCGGTGAGAGGATGAGTTCGTCGGCCTGCGGGGGTTTGCCGGATCGATAGCCTTCGCTCCCGACAGATACGCATCGATGTCCGGGGCGCATCGTCTCCTGCGGGGCGACGAAGCGGGGTCCGTTCCGCATGAACATCATGTGGAAGTCGGGTATCGCCTGTCCAGACTTCACGCGGATCACGCCACCAGGCTCCCGCGCGCTACTCAACCAGTGCGCGCCATATTCCGTCTTGCACCAAGCCCGCAGCCGCCGCTCGACTTCGCTGCGCAGCTTGTGCATCGGCGTCGGCGTCAGATGCTCCCACCAGGCTTTGTCGATCGTGATCTGCGCTTCCGCACCGGCCGACTTCGGTTTCACCGCGCAGGTTGCTCCATCAGAGCGGCGGCCGTCGCGTGTTCGGCGGGAGCCTCGTCATCGTTAACGTCATCTACGCGCATCATCATGCGGTAGTGCGCACCCTGTCCGGTCTTCTCAAACACCTGTTCGAACACACGCAGATATCCCTCCACCGCGTTCTCATCGATGGCGACGTAGATGTCGTCGTGGGCGCTGTGGGAGCCGTCGTTGATCCAGGAGAACAGCGATGCGCAGATCTGAGAATCGCGTCCATCGAACTTCGCGACGATCTCGTCTTGCTTGAGGCCGCCCAGTACGATGAGGTAGTTCTCGACGATCCTGCGCATCGTGTTCTGGATCGTCAGGCTCGCCCGGTTAGGATTTCGGACATCCTCCCACAACAGCTCGTAGGAGGTCTTCACCGGGTTCTGCTCGTAGCGATGGAGTGACGAGACGTTGTCGCGCTTGCGGACGACCCAGAAGGTTTCGAAGGCGCGCACGCCTGTGAGTGGTCGACGACGGTCGTAACTGACCTCCTTGTGGAAGTAGATGTTATGCGTGAGCACGAACACCTGCTTAATGTTTCCACGGTCATCCGAGGTGTCGGAAATCACCCTTCGTATCAGCGCGCTGACGATGAACAGCACATCGGCGTCGAGGCTCGACACCGGATCGTCGAACACGACGATTCGCTCGGCCGTGGTGTTGTTGCTTGAAAGGCTACCGGCCAGGCGATGGTAGAAATACAGGAACGTGATGAACGAGCGCTCACCCTCGCTAAGTGTACGTGCGGCGTCCGTGCCGTCGAGCCGCACGATCCGGTACATGTCGCTACGTTCACCCGCGACCTCGAGCTTGAAGTTCAAGAATCCGAATGAGGCGAGGATGCTGTTGATGGTGTCGACCGTAGGCCGGACGCTGGTGATCGATTCTTCGATCTGCCTGCGTTCCCGGTCCTTCTCAGTCCTGAGAGCCGCCTTATTGGTGATGCTCGCCTGGAGGCCGGTGATCGTACGTTGAATGCCGCTGGTGGCCGTCGTGAAGGTGTCGAGGTCGGTCCGGCGCTCCTCTACCACAAACCGCCAGACTTCTGCGATCAGCCTGCGCTTCGCGTTGCCGAGATCACGAATGGTCTTGTTATATCCCTCTGCCGCCTCATTGGCGGCCGTGATCATCGCAGATATGGCAGCTGACTGTGTAGACGTCGGCTCTAGGTTAACCACATTACTAGGTTCGCGCTGCTTGGCATCGATACGGCTCTGGTTCAGCGCCAGCACCGTCTTCAATGCAGTGTAGTGTTCTTCGAGGACCGAAGCGTCGATGAACCTGCTCGGAGCAGACAGCATGGCATCGATCCGCGCGCAGATCGTATCGACGGCTGCCGTGTAGTCGCGCTTGAGGCCCGCGATCGCCTCCACGTCCCTCAGATACTGCTCGTCGAAGAACTCGTTCAGGTCACGCGTCAGGTCGGGCGGCGTGGGTTGCTGGCAGAAGGGGCATCTCCCGCTCGCTACGTCGAGGTATCCCACGCCCTGCTTCACCCAGTCGCTATTCCCGAGCCGGCGGATCAACTCGGCCACGACGACGTCGTCGCGACCGACCACTTGGCGGGCCAGGATCGCCGCCCCGTCCAACCCCGTCAGTCGATCGAAGGAGATCGCGGGGATCGACGTTTCCACTGGTGCCGCCGACTGGAAGACTGTCTCGGCGTGGGCGATAAGCTCTTCGAGGGTCTTGAGATCAACGCCCTCGACGGCTGCCTCCTGCAATACCTTATCGCAGAAGGCCACTCGACCACCCCGATGGCCCGTGAATGCTGCCTCGAATTTGTCCTTGTGGTCCTGCTGAGATTTCCAACAGGCATGCTCCAGCGCAGTCCGTGCCGCAGCGAGTTCTCCCTGGCGTCCGCTATTGCCATCGTCGCCCTGGAGCTGCACCCGCAGTCCGGCCAACTGGCGGTCGATGGCCTCGATCTCCTGCGACAGGCGCGCGATATCAGCAGCAGCTTGCGTAGACTCTTCGCCCAGCGTGAAGATGCCGGGCATCTGCTCGCCGAAATTGTGCTCGGCGAAGTCCCTGTTGTAGACGAGTGTCTCAAGCGTGCGCCCGTTCGCCCATATCACTTTGAAACCGGCACGGGACGCGGCGTCATTCACAGCCCGCGAGATCGTCGTTTTCCCGCATCCGTTGTGGCCGAACAAATAGTTGACTTTCTTCAGGTCCGTCAGCCGCTCGCCGGCGGCCGGATAGGTCGCCTCGCCGGCGATCTCGATCGCGGTAATCAAGCCTCTTCTCCCAAATTCCCCCTAAAGAAGATAGTATCTCGATCCCGCGATCTTCGCCACAAAATCGGGTCAGTTCCAACCGCTCCGAACCCCTCGCGTCATCGACGTGGTCACCGGTCGAGTGACCGACAACATGCAAACTTTCGGATAATTGCCGTTGTCGTTCGGAGGCTTCGCGCCGAGCAAATGACTGCCTCTTACGGAAGCTGCCAGTCAAAGCTCGATCGGCGAGCGACGCATTCTGGTCGAAAGCTGCAAATGTCAGCATTCAGTTATTTCTTCCCTATAACCGACATTCCACTTACCCCCCCTTGGCGGACATTACATGTTGCTTCTGGTGCGGGTTAAAAGATCAGAGATCCATTCAGATAAAGCTCCTGAAGCCTTTGTCTTAGGACGCCAATGTTGTCATGGGAGCGTCGGCTGTGCGCATGTGAATTCTCCCCTGGGTTTCACAGGGGGGGGAGGAATTGAGGAGGAAGAATCCTCTACCTTCAAGTCTTTACGTCACCTCCCGGGATTTTCCTGAGCAACGAGTGGACAACCAGTCTGCCTGTCCGGTGCAAATTGGCATTGACTTGCGCAATCACATGAGAACAAAATAAGAACATATAGTCTTGAAATTCTGCCAGACAAGGGGCGGCGGACCTGTGCAATGAGTGCTTCTTCCAACACGAAACCAGCGCTGGAGACGTTGCGTGCTGCCATCAGCCGTCTGGAAGGTCATACGAACCGGCGTCGGTCCGTTCTGCCTTTTGGTGTGAGGGAGATCGATAGTCGTCTGCCAGGGGGAGGGCTCGCGCTGGGGGCTCTCCATGAAGTGGCCGGTGGCGGCAATGATGCGCTGCATGGTGCGGCAGCCGGACAGTTCGTTGCCGGGATCGCGGCCCGGACACGCGGCAAAGTGTTGTGGATCGTCACCCGTCAGGATGTGTTTGGTCCCGCGCTCAAACAGGCCGGTTTGTCCGGCCGAAGGGTCATTTATGTCGAGGCCGCCGCGGAGGCTGACGTTCTGGCATGTTTCGAAGAGGGGCTGCGGCATGGCGGTCTCGGGGCCGTGGTCGCAGATGTGGCGCGTCTGTCGATGACGGCGTCCCGTCGCCTGCAACTGGCTGCTGAAACATCCGGTGCGCTTGGCCTCGCGATCCGGCGCTGGCGCCGTCAGACCGAGGCCGCCGATTTTGGTCAGCCGACGGCGAGTGCCACGCGCTGGCGGGTGTCCGTATTGCCCTCGGTTGGGTTGCCGGTGCCGGGAGTGGGTCGACCCCGCTGGTTGCTGGAACTGATCCGAGCCCGTGCGGGCGAATGTGCTGATTTTGAAGTGGAGGCCTGCGATGCCAAAGGGAGGCTCGCCTACAGGAGTTGTCTCGCGGGTGGTCTCGCTTTACCTGCCGCTCTGGCCAACAGACCGGATCAGGAAGCGGTTGGGGCACGACGCGCCAGCGCCTGATCTCCCTCTGGCGCTGGTAGGGCGGGAGGGGCGTCGTCGCGTTGTGCTGTCGGTTGATCTGGCGGCCCGCAGGCTGGGTCTGCGTCCTGGCACACCGGTCGCCAAGGCGCAGGCGCTCTATCCGGATCTGGTCCTCATGGATGCCGATCCCGAAGGCGACCGGCAGGGGCTGGAAAAGCTGGCCTTGTGGTTCCAGCACCGGATTTCCCCTCTCGTCGCAACCGATCCGCCGGATGGCCTGATTCTGAACACCACGGGTGCTGACCATCTTCATGGTGGTGAGTGCACCATGCTCACGGACATGATCCATCGTCTGTCCAGTTCCGGCCTCAGAGCAAAAGTAGCCATAGCCGAAACGTGGGGCGCCGCTCACGCGCTCGCACGTTATGGCCAAGCGTCGCTGACTATCGTGCCGCAGGGGGACGTGGCTTCCGTCCTTTCTGACTTACCCATTGAAGCCCTGCGTCTGCCCCCCAGGAGTATCGAAGGGCTGATAGCGCTAGGGGTGTCGCGGATTGGCCCACTCGCTGCGATGCCGCGGGCCCCGCTGACGCTACGCTTTGGCCCCGACATAGCCCGTAGACTGGATCAGGCCTTCGGTCGCGTGAGTGAGGCCATCATCCCGATCCGGCCTGTTGACCCGGTGCAGGTGGTGCAAAACTTTGCCGAGCCGATAGCTGCGGGGGAGACCATCGCCCGCTATATTGGCAAGCTGGTTCCTGTGCTGTGTAAAAAGCTGGACGAGCGCGGGCAGGGTGTGCGGCGTCTTGATCTACTGCTGCACCGCGTCGACAGCCGCACCGAAGCTGTCCGCGTGGCCACGGCGACGCCGGTGCGGGACGTCAAGCGCCTGACCCGGCTGCTGTGCGAGAAGATCGAGACCATCGATCCCGGTTTCGGCATTGAGCGTATGGTGCTGATTGCCTCGCTGGCCGAGCCGATGGACCGGCGTCAAACCGTCTCCTCCCTGACCGAAGAGGAAGAAAGCGATGTTTCCGACCTGATCGACACGCTGGCCAATCGGGTCGGCACCCATGCGCTTTATCGGTTTGCCGCGGTGGAGAGCGATCTCCCCGAAAGGTCTTTCTGCCGCGTGCCGGCTCTTGCCCCGGAAGAGGCAAAGGATTGGCCCAATCACTGGCCACGTCCGACACGTCTGCTGCCGCGTCCCGAACCGGTGCAGGCCATGGCAGAACTCCCCGACCAGCCGCCGTTGTTCTTCATCTGGCGTGGCGTCCGGCGCAAGGTGAAATGCGCGGATGGCCCCGAACGGGTTTTCGGGGAGTGGTGGAAGGATGACACCGAACTGACCATCGCCCGGGACTATTTCCGGGTGGAGGACACGAGCGGAGAGCGGTTCTGGCTCTACCGCGCGGGGGATGGTGAGCATGGCGAGACCGGATCGCAGGCCTGGTTTCTGCATGGCATTTTCGGGTGACGTCCTCGGTACCTCCTTATGCCGAGTTGCAGGTCACAACGTATTTCTCGTTCCTGCGCGGGGCCTCATCGCCCATCGAGTTGTTCGAGGAGGCGAAAGCGCTTGGGATTGAGGCGCTGGGGATCTGTGACCGCAATTCTCTGGCTGGCATGGTGCAGGCCCATGTTGCGGCGAAAGTGGCCGGAATCCGGCTGGTCGTCGGGTGTCGCCTCGACTTTGCTGATTTTCCGTCGGTGCTGGCCTATCCGACCGACCGCGCCGCTTATGGACGGTTGTGTCGGCTGCTTACCATCGGCAAGGCCCGCGCCGGGAAGGGCAAGTGCCATCTACTCTGGGAAGATCTGGTTCATTGGGGCGAGGGGCTGCTTGTCATCCTGATCCCAGACGTGGCTGATGACGCATGCGCTCTGCATCTGCGAAAGCTGAAAGACATCTTCGCCGATCGCGCTTTCATGGCGCTGACGCTGCTCCGACGTCCCAATGACCAGATGCGGATTTATGAACTGGCGCACCTGGCGCATCAGACAAGAGTGCCAACGGTCGTAACTAATGACGTGCTGTTTCATACCTACGACCGGCGCATCCTGCAGGATGTCGTCACCTGTATCCGGCACAACACCACCATCGACGACGCCGGGTTTGCCCGTGAACGTCATGCGGATCGCTACCTGAAACCGCCTGAAGAAATGGCCCGACTGTTCAGCCGGTATCCGGAAGCCGTGGCGCGGTCCGTCACCATCATGAACCGTTGCAGGTTCAGTCTTGATGATCTGGCCTATCAGTATCCGGATGAAGTTTCGGTCCCGGGTCAGACGCCGCAGCAGGCCCTTGAAGCCCTGACGTGGGAAGGGGCAGACAGTTTCTATCCCGAGGGGATCCCTGACGAGGTTCGCAGGAGCCTCCATCATGAACTCGCCCTGATCGCGCGCATGGATTACGCGCCTTACTTTCTGACAGTGCACAGTATCGTCCGTTACGCCCGTTCCCGAGGTATTCTGTGTCAGGGTCGGGGTTCGGCCGCCAATAGTGCCGTTTGCTACGTGCTGGGTGTCACGGCCATCGATCCGGCCCGGAACAACCTGTTGTTCGAGCGCTTCATCAGTGAGGAGCGACGCGAGCCACCGGATATTGACGTAGACTTTGAACATGCGCGCCGGGAGGAGGTGCTCCAGTGGGTTTACAGTCATTATGGCCGGGACCGCGCAGCCCTGACGGCTGTCGTGACGCGTTATCGCGCCAAGGGTGCATTGCGGGATGTCGGCAAGGTCATGGGATTGCCTGAAGATCTGATCCGTACGCTCTCCGGGCAGATCTGGGGCTGGGGGCGAAAGCTGGAAACAGACACGCTGACGGACACCGGCATCGATCTCTCTGATCGCCGCATTCGTCTGACCTTGGATCTGGCCCGCTGCCTGATGGGCGTGCCACGCCATCTTTCCCAGCATCCCGGTGGCTTCGTGCTGACCCATGACCGGCTGGATGAACTGGTCCCGGTGGAGCCAGCGGCCATGGACAACCGGCAGATCATCGAGTGGGACAAGGATGATATCGACGTCCTGAAATTCATGAAGGTCGACTGTCTGGCGCTGGGGATGCTGACCTGCATGAAGAAAGGGCTCGACCTTCTGGCCGAACACAAAGGCCAGCATTTTACGCTGGCGACCATTCCGGCTGAGGATCCGCGCACATATGGAATGATCCGCAAGGCCGATACGATCGGGGTGTTTCAGATCGAGAGCCGGGCGCAGATGTCCATGCTGCCGCGCCTCAAGCCTCGCGTTTTCTATGATCTGGTCATTGAAGTTGCGATCGTGCGGCCTGGTCCCATTCAAGGGGATATGGTCCATCCTTACCTGAGACGGCGCGAGGGACTTGAACCGGAGGAGTATCCGACACCTGAACTGGAGAAGGTGCTGAAAAAGACCCTTGGCATCCCGCTGTTTCAGGAGCAGGCGATGCAGGTCGCGATGGTCTGTGCGGGATTTTCAGCCAGCGAGGCGGATCAGCTGCGCCGCGCCATGGCGACGTTCAAGAATACTGGCACGGTCTCCCAGTTTCAGGCCCGGCTGGTCGAAGGCATGAAGCGCAAAGGATACTCGGAAGAGTTTGCCGAACGGATTTACCAGCAGCTTGAGGGCTTTGGGTCGTACGGTTTCCCGGAGAGTCATGCGGCAAGTTTCGCAATTCTTGTCTATTCTTCGTCCTGGATGAAATGCAGACATCCCGATGTGTTTCTGGCGTCCCTGCTCAATTCCCAGCCGATGGGGTTTTATGCACCGGCCCAGCTTGTGCGGGACGCGCGCGAGCATGGCGTTGAGATCAGGCCAATCTGTATCAACGCGTCACGATGGGACAGTACGCTTGAAGGGCCAGAGACAGGAGAGGGCAGATTTGCTGTCCGGCTGGGCATGAGCCTGGTGAAGGGACTTGCCAATGATGAGGCCGCACGGATCGTTATCGCGCGGGGGGCAAAACCGTTCACATCAGTAGACGATCTGTGGCGTCGGGCAGGGGTGAAGGCAGCCTCGTTGACGCATCTTGCCGAGGCGGACGCCTTCCGGCCGACTTTCGGTCTCGCAAGACGTGAGGCTCTTTGGGCTATCAGAGCCCTGCGTGACGAGCCCTTGCCGCTGTTTGCTGCGGCCATGGTCGAACACGAGGCAGAGGAACCCGATATGTTGCTCCGGCCCATGCAGGAGGGGGCCGAAGTGACACGCGATTACAACCGGACCGGCCTGACCCTGCGGGACCATCCACTCGCCTTCCTGCGCAGCGATTTGTCCGAACAGGGCATCGTGTCCTGCCGACAGGCACTGGATGCAAAGGACGGACGCAGACTGACTGCGGCAGGGCTTGTGCTGGTGCGGCAGCGTCCGGGCTCGGCGGAGGGTGTGGTGTTCGTCACTCTGGAAGATGAGACCGCCGCGCTGAATGTCATCGTCTGGCCGGACATGTTCGAGAAATACCGACGCGTCGTGCTGTCCAGTCAGATGTTGGGCGTAAAGGGTCGTCTTCAGAAGGAAGGCGAGGTCGTGCATCTCGTCGCCCGCGAGATCATCGATTTCTCTGCGCTTTTGGCTGATGTCGGGAACCGTTCTCTGCACAGCGTTGGCAGAGAACGGCAGGAAACACAGTCCGAGAAGATCGTCGTGGCATCACGAAATTTCCACTGATCTGTGTAATGATGGTCTAATCTCAGGGTGACCTGATCAATGGGTCGCGTTAGAAATGAATGCCGCATGTTGCCAAGCCAAGGAAATAGATGCTCTCTACGCGCTCTATGACAGCTGATGTTGCATTTATTCTTCTGGTTACTGTGGCCATCAGCACTACCGAGGGGGCGAAAAACGGTCCCTCCTGACAAGCTGAGAGTGCAGGATGGCGATAAGCAAAAACCTGGAATGGATGCCTTCAAAATGGGGGCTGATCTTCATGGGCTCATCTGAATGGCGGCTTCAACTCGAAGGTGAAGCATTCGTCCATACGTCTTTGTAGCCATTCTGCTCTGTTGCATCGCTCTCGCAATGGCCCCGGTCCTGTATGCCTGCCGAAGTGCATAAATAGACCGAAATTCGATATAATCGAGGTATTTGAAAAAAGCTGAGGGAGAAATCAAAGTCTCTCTGATCTGGCGTAGATCCTCGAATTTCATTCGGGTCAGGGCAATCGCGTCCTCTAACTTCGCCTTATTCCCCTGAACACCCGCAATTCCTAACTCGTGCTTCAGCACTTTCCGGCTGCGGGCCCTGGTTCTGGCTTTCGCGCGCCGTAAGGCGTCTTCATAAGCCAGTTCCGATGCCCGATATGTCCAGGAAACCGTAGCGTTGGTCCAGCTTGAGAGCGGTGTTCGCGGCATTTCCGGCTGCGCACTCCGCCGGTTTTGCCTGATGAGGTGCGATTCATAATACAGGCAATCCGTCATTTCGGCCTCGCGGCAAAAAGTCTGAGCAGGATTACAAAGATTCTTATCTTTTTTAAGACGACTACCAGAGGGGGGAAGCGTCTTACCGGTCGAGGCTGTCGTCGCCCTTGACAAAAGCCGCAAGTATTTCCGCGCGGTACTCTCGCACATCCCGGCTTTTTCGGACACCGCTTTCGCTGTGAGCTTTACACTCGCTGGCCACGTGCGGACGGTGTCGAGGACCCGTTTGCGAAATTGTTCAGAGACGCGTCGTGCACTTTCCGGTCCTGCTGCCGCCTGTCGCTCCTTACCCGGGATACTGTCGCGAGCATCCTTCTTGGCCTGGAATTCCCGATAGGCATGAATACGCTCGCACATCTGCCGGACATTCGCGCGCTTTAAGGGAGACGTAAAACGTCTGTTTTCCTGATAAGCAAAGCGTACAATAGTCTTATACGACGCGACTTTCCGAAACCGGAAACGCACGATATCAAAGAGCAGCTTGTTTCTCTCAGGAATCGACAAACCTTCGTCGAGACGTTCATTAAGGATGGGCTGCTCTGCGAGAAGGTTCAATAATGCACAATTGAGAAAGTGCAGATCGACCGGTGCGGTTCCGGAAGTGGTTTCAACATGTGTCCCCCAAGGCGTAGGGATGAGTGTTTCAGGGGGCTGCGGTATGGCTCCCAGGAATTTTCCTATCAGACTCTCCGCGAGATCCGCATAACATTGCGGCGCCTTTCTGGCCCGTTTTCCTAGGATGACGGGATCCTCAAGCCACAGGACTGCAAAAACCTTTTCGGTCACGCCATCTCTGATGATCCAGGGGCGGATAGAGGTCGGGAGCAGGTCAAGGCGCGTCTCCCAGCCCGGGTTGAGCAGCCAGGTCAGACCATTACGTGCTTGCCGTGTATTCGCACACAGGTAGTTTTGATGAACTGCGTCTGGTAGCGGAACGCGCCTAACCTGCTCGTTTAAGGCGCTACATGTCTCCGTCCAGCGCGGAAAGCGAGGCAACAGCGTTTGAGCGATGGTGCGTTGAGCCAGTTCAAAATTTCCAGCTTCTGAAAGAGCGGCCTGCAGGATGTGAGGCGTCTCCACGTGCCAATGCGGGAGGCCGTCCAAAGGATTAGGATTGGCACTGCTTATAGCTTTGGAGACGCTCATGATTGAAGCTCACTCTTTCCGGGACAACGAGGACTTTTTCAGGAAAACAAAAGACTGATCATGCATCCGGCCATAGCCAGGGCGAGCAGAAGACTGGCCTTTGCATAAAAGGAGACCGGCATGAGGACGATCTGGCCTGTGGAGCGGGGCCGACCTCTCTTGCGCTTTAGGGCGACGGGGTTCAGGTCAGACCCTGCAGAAACCCCTTTGGCGTGGCCCGGGTCTGAAACGCGGTCGTCGTATTGAACGCGCGAGGCAAGAAATGCATCAAGGTCTTGCTTGCGAAAGCGCAGTCGTCTGCCGAGTGCAATAAAGACGGCAGGTCCCTGACCACGCGATCGCATCGTCCGGAAACCATCATACGATATCCGGAGGTATTCTGCGGCCTCCTTCGAAGTCATGACCGCAAGGGAGGCGTCGTAATCCGGTCTGTCCACGTCCGTGTCTCACTGCTGGTCTGTATATTCCTCAAAGTAAGAAGACGTGTTTATAAATCAAACAGGAAAACGACCCCGAGAATTTTGAGGTCGTCACGAAATCTACTTCCGAAAAGCATTTCCTGTTTCTGGCTAGAGAGATTTTCCGCACATGGATAAATATGACAAATCATGTCAAGCGGAGAGATGTCCTGTGTTCGTATGCATGTTTGGCGTGTCGCATCTATTTGATAGCGCTTTCTTCCCGATCGTAGATGTATCCAAGCAGACGAGCGCGCTCTTCTGCGTCCTCAGCAAGGGTTGTCAGTACGGGCTGGTAGTAGCGATCCAGGCTTTTGAGATCGCGATGCCCGGTGACCTTGCACAGATCCAGGGGATTGGGGAAAAATCTGGCAAGACGGCTAGTGGCTTCATACCGGAGGTCGTGAAACGTCAGATCGTCAAGCCCTGCTTTTTTAACACGCCGACCGTATCGCACTGAAAAAGCCCGTTCATCGCCGATCTGAAAGATCAGGTCATCCGGATCAGGTGAAGCAGAAAGCGTGTTCAGCTTGTCGTAGAGCAATGCTCGCGCCCCGGGCATCAGCGGGCGCAGTTCCGGGCCCTTTTCCTCGGCAAGATGCAGGGTCTTGGTGTGCCGAAGCGAAATTGTTCGTGCCATAAGATTGATATCGCGCCAGCGCAGGGATGCGGCTTCGCCTAATCGGGTGGCCTGCTCAATGGCCCATCTCACAAACCAGACGTCGTCCGGATGGCTTTCGGACGTCACTGCGGCAAGCAGCCGGTCATATTCGCTGGCTTCTGTCGTGTTGGGAACAGTAGGAGGCGTTGGGCTCTCCGGGGCGTCTTCCACCAGTCGTCGGTTGCGCTTGCGATCGGCTCCTGTCGGCCGCTTGACGACTGTCGCAGGGGCCAGATCCTTGCCCTGCCGGTCGCGAAAGCCGCGAACGGCTGGAACCGTCAGGCGAGAGAGCTTCAGGTCTGCGATGGGATCGCGAAGCAGTGCTGGAATATGCCCTGTCCGGTCAGCGTCGCGGTGAGCCATGCATTCGTCACGGTAGCGCTCAATCAGGGTTCTAAGCACGAGACCGTCCAGGGCCCGGACGTCGATATGACGCCCTTCACGCACTTTGACCGAGGTTTTCTCGAGCCAGGCGCGGGCGAGGCGGGCGGTGTCAAATGTTCTGATGATCCGCTGGCCGTTGACCAGCTTGCGGGCCCTGTATTGCCTGTGCCCGCGGCAACTCACGCCATCAGGCAGCGGACGTCCCGTGGCGGGATCTTTGGCATTCTCGGCGGACTTTATACGGGCCATGAGACGAACTCCGAAATGAGACGGAATCGTCATTGGTCCAGAATTGGTCCAAAATCGCTACTTAATTTTTGTAATGGAGGGCCTAGTTTGGCGGTAAGTGCTTGATAGCATTGCCAAATAAATTTGGTGTCCCATAGGGGATTCGAACCCCTGTTGCCGCCGTGAGAGGGCAGTGTCCTAGGCCTCTAGACGAATGGGACGAGGCGAAGGGCTTAATAGGGTGCCCTTCGGATCTTTGCAAGCGTTATTTAGGAGGTTTTTTGTGTCAGCAGAGGGCCGAGGCTTTTTCCGCCGAACAGATGAACATGGAAATGGGGGACTTCCTGTCCGGAATTAGGCCCGGAATTGCTGATGAGGCGGAAGCCTTCTTGGGTCAGGCTTTCGTCTTCGGCGACTTTTGAGACTGCACGCCAGAAGCCTGTGATTTCCTCTGGAGAGGCTGTTGCGCCAAAATCTGCGATGGAGACGTAAGGACCTTTGGGGATGACCAGAACATGGATCGGCGCCTGAGGGGCAATATCGTGAAAGGCGAGCACGAAATCATCTTCATAGACCGTGCGTGAGGGGATTTCCTTACGCAGGATGCGGGCGAAGATGTTGTTGGGATCGTATGCCATGGGCAGGCTCCTGTTCAGCCGATCTTTTCCTTGGGGCGGGCAGCTTTTTCTGCGATGCCGCTGGTGCCTTCGCGGCGCTTGAGTTCCGTCCAGACGTCTTCAGGGGAGACGCCAGCGTCCACCCACATAACGATCAAGTGGTACAGAACATCCGCGCTTTCGCCGATCAGCTCCTTGCGGTTGCCGTTGACGGCTTCAATCAGGCACTCAACCGCTTCCTCACCGAATTTCTGGGCGATTTTGTTGCGGCCGCGGGACATCAGGCGTGCGGAATGGCTGAGAGACGGGTCGGTACCGCGACGGGACTGGACCGTGTCATACAGGCGCTGGAGAATCTGTTCCTGCAGGAGGTCGGATTTCTTGTCATCCTGCTGTTTTGAGGGCTTCGGAGCCGGTTTGGTGGCGGGTTTACCCATGATCTTATTCTCCAAGCCTGACCGGCAGACCGGCCTTGTTCAGCGCGTTCTTGACTTCATCGATGCGGAACTGGCCGAAGTGGAACACACTTGCCGCCAGAAGGCCACTTGCGCCAACTTCCGCGCCCTCCACGAAATGCTGTAATTCGCCCACGCCGCCCGAGGCAACAACCGGAACAGTCACGGCGTTGCAGACCGCGCGCAGCAGATCGAGGTCAAAACCTGCGCGGGTGCCGTCGCGGTCCATGCTGGTCAGCAGGATTTCACCTGCGCCGAGATCCTGCATTTTCCGTGCCCATTCCACGACATCCAGACCTGTGGGTTCGCGGCCGCCCTTGGCATAGACTTCCCATCCACCCTGGCCATTGGAGCGCGCATCGATGGCAACGACGATGCACTGACTGCCGAAACGTTCAGAGGCCTCACGGATCAGGTCCGGGTTTTTGATAGCAGCCGAGTTGACGGCGCATTTGTCGGCACCGGCGAGCAGCAGACGGCGCATGTCTTCGCAGGTGCGGACACCACCACCTACGGTCAGGGGCAGACAGATGGCTTCAGCCGTGCGGCGAACGACGTCGAGAATGGTATCCCGGTTTTCAACGCTGGCGGTGATGTCCAGAAAGGTGAGTTCGTCGGCACCGGCGGCGTCGTAAAGTTTGGCCTGTTCGACCGGATCACCCGCGTCGCGCAGGGAGACGAAGTTCACCCCTTTAACGACGCGACCGTCCTTGACGTCCAGGCAGGGGATGACGCGGAGTTTCAGCATGACCCGAGGACGTCCAGTGCGTCTTTGAGCGCGATACGGCCGTCGTAAAGCGCGCGTCCGACGATCGCGCCGGAAATGCCCGGAACGTCGCGGGCGACATCGCGCAGGGCTTTGAGATGCTCCAGAGTTCCGACACCGCCGCTGGCGATGACGGGAATGGACAGGCGGCGTGCCATGTCTGCGGTCTGTTCGAGGTCAAGCCCGGCCAGCATTCCGTCGCGGGTGATCTCGGTGAAGATCACGGCGGCGACACCGGCGTCTTCCATGCGCAGGGCCAGATCGTTGGCTTCCAGTTCCGACACTTCTGCCCAGCCTTCGGTGGCGACGCGTCCCTGTCTGGCGTCGATGCCAGCAACGATACGGCCCGGGAAGGCACGGGCGGCCTGACGCACGAGTTCGGGGTCCTTGACGGCCACGGAACCCAGAATGACGCGTGAGACGCCCGCTTCGAGCCAGCGTTCAATCGCGGCCATATCCCGGATGCCGCCGCCGAGCTGTACGGGAAGGCTGGTGGCTTTCACGATGGATTCGATCGCCGGAATATTGGTCGAACGGCCTGCAAAAGCACCATTCAGGTCCACGACATGGATGTGACGGCATCCGGCTTCGGCGAACATGCGGGCCTGGGCACCGGGATCGTCAGAGTAATGGGTGGCGTCTTCCATTTCGCCGCGACGCAGGCGGACGCAGGCGCCGTCCTTGAGGTCGATGGCCGGGTAGAGCGTCAGGCCGTGTGTCGCAGTCCGGGTTACGGGCTCGGGTGCCACACCGGAGGCGGAACTGCTTGCGTCAGGCATGGCGATGCTGGACTGCCAGCGGGCGGCCTCGTTCTCGTTCGCCAGAAGTTTTGAGAGAAAAAGTCCGCGCACCGTCTGCCCTCCGATCCGTGCATAATAAGGATGCGTGCCCCAGTGTTCGAACTCGAATGACCGGAACAGCCCGATAGCGGCGACATGCGTTTCGCGGATGTCGCAGTTTACAACCTTGCACCCAATGGCTTTTGCGCCCTTGAGCATGGCTTCCAGAAGCGCGCGTCCCAGACCGCGGCCTCGGGCATAGGGCGCTACGAAAAAGCCGGTCAGGTTGGCGGTCGCTGCGTGGGCTTCATAGCTTGCAGGCGGCCGGACAAGCTGGCCCGCCCCGCAGATCGTGCCGCTGTCACGCACGACATACAGGCTGCGTTCCGGCACAAGCAGCAGGCCCTCGAAATAGCGCGCCAATGCTTGATGGCCGGGAGGCTGAAGCCAGCCGAAACCGCCGCCGTCCAGAATACCCGCCGATGTGGCCTCGATCAGAGCGTCCAGATCTTCGGACGATAGTGACGAGACGACCCGTTCGCAGGTGATCGTCATGAAGTCCACCGTAGGAAGTTGCCGAGGATGGTCAGGCCGACATCCTGGCTTTTTTCGACGTGGAACTGCGTGCCGCAGCGGTTTCCGCGGGCAACGATGGCCGGAACCTGCGTGCCGTACTGCGCGGTGGCGACCAGATCGCTCTCTGCGCCATCATGCAGGGCATAGGAGTGAACGAAATAACCGTGATTGCCCGGCGTGAGGCCGTCCGTCAGGAGATGCGCGCCGGGTGTGAAATCCAGCGTGTTCCAGCCCATATGGGGTAGGCGCAGACCGGCATTCGCAGCCTCGTCCATGCGGCGGATATTGCCGGAAATCCAGCCCAGCCCTTCGGTGCGGCCATGTTCGAGGCCATATTCGCTCATGAGCTGCATGCCGACGCAGATGCCGAGAAACGGGGTGCCATTGGCGGTTGCGGTTTCAAGCATGGCGCGCAGTTCGGGGCCAAGACCCTGCGCGCAGTCCGCGAATGCGCCCTGACCGGGGAGGATCAGACGGTCTGCGGTGAGGATGTCGTCTGCGTCGCGGGAAATGACGACGTCGGCTTCGATCCCCTTGCGTGTCGCGGCCTTGCGGGCTGCCTGTGCGGCCGAGGCGAGATTTCCGCCATTGTAGTCAATTACGACGACGCGCATGGAAACTCCGGGGATGTGCCGTAGGAAGGGGCGTATTGCTGCTGGTCCATCCAGCGCAGGAGCGCGATGTCCCGGCTGGGTGCGGCGATGGGCGTACCGGGAACGCGGCCGTTCAGGCGCTGTTCCCACAGCCGGATCTCAGCCGTAAAGCTGGCGAGGACAGCGTGAATGGCTACGACCAGATCAAGCCGGGGCCAGAACCCTTTCAGGACATGCAGAACGATCATGGTGACGGCGGCAGCCAGAAGGGCGGAAATCCATGCGCCATAGGTCAGCAGGCCAAACCAGCCGAAAAACAGGACGCGCCATGAAAAACCGTCCTGCACCATCACGGGGATCTGCGGGCCGGGAGCATCGGGCTTCGTGCAGGGAATATAGAGCTTCACAGCACGCCTTTGGTGGAAGGAATAGCGCCCGCCGAGCGCGGATCGTGCGAAACGGCAACTTTCAACGCGCGGGCAACGGCCTTGAAGCCGCTTTCAGCGATGTGATGAGCATTGGTGCCAGCCTTGCAGGTCAGATGCAGGGCGATATGGGCGGACATGGCGAAGGCGCGGAAAAACTCTTCGAACAGTTCCGTGTCCATCGTCCCGATCTTCTCCCGCGGAAAGACGACATTCCACGCAAGATAAGGGCGGCCGGAAATATCCACCACGGCTTCGCACAGGGCTTCGTCCAGCGGGACAAGCGCATGACCGAAACGTTCGATCCCACGCTTGTCTCCGATGGCCTGACGAAAGGCCTGTCCGAAAACGATGCCGACATCCTCGACGGTATGATGCCCGTCGATATGCAGGTCTCCCTTGGCCTTCAGGTCAAGGTTGAAGCCGCCATGTTTGGCCAGCGCCGTCAGCATATGATCGAAAAAGCCAATGCCGCTGTCCACGTCGGAACGGCCTTCGCCGTCGAGTGTGAGGGCAAGGGTGATGTCGGTTTCGCTGGTGGCGCGATGCAGGCTAGCGTGGCGGATGTCGTTCATGACCTCTCTGCTACACCAGCATGGCGCGGATTTCCACGCTATCCGGCTAAGATGCGTGCAAAATCCGTCCGTTTGCAGAAAGAAAAAGCCGGAGCGGGAAAAGCGTGTTCCCGGAGGAAACCGTACGAAAGCACGTCACGTTTCCTTGAAGTGGGCCGTGTCAGGAAATTGCCCTTGGCGAGGAAGAAAGATCGGCCCATATTTCCTGATTATGGCACATCATCATTCCCCCCTCGACGTCCTTCTCTCCCGCGCCTCGACGGACCATCTCGTCGAGCCTCCGCCGAAGGGGGATGATATCCGCACCATTCTCTCTGCTGGCCTGCGGGCGCCAGATCACGGGAAAATGCGGCCCTGGCGCTATACGGTGATCAAGGGCAAGCATCGCGAGGCCTTCGCCGATCTCGTGGTGGAAGCGATGGGGCGGCAGGAGCCCGATGCGCCTGAAGCCAAGAAGACCAAGCGTCATCATCGCTTCTCCAACATGCCAATGATCATCGCACTTGGGATGCATCTTAAGCCTGAAGGAAAAATCCCGGTCATCGAACAGGAAATGGCTGTGGCCGCAGGAGCGATGAATGTTCTGAATGCGCTTCACGCATCCGGTTTCGGCGGTATGTGGGTAACGGGTCCGTTCTGTGAAGACCGTATTCTGTTAACAGCTCTGGGGCTGCCCGAGCCGCATCGTCTCGCCGGTTTCCTGTTCGTCGGAACGCCCGCGAAGCATTCCGATGAGCGCAAGCGTCCCGAAATCGACGATTACATGGCGGTCTGGAAGGGCGATGCCATCAAGTTCGCCGCGGATGCCGGCTGAACAGATGCGTTACGACGTTATCATCGCGGGTGGTGGTCCGGTCGGGTTGGCTGCGGCCATTTCGTTTGCGCGGGACGGACGTAAGGTCTGCCTTGTCGAGCGGTCATCTGCGGATGTACTGGCCGATCCGCCTTTTGACGGGCGGGAAATCGCGCTGACACATCATGCCTCGGAATGGCTGAAAGCTGTCGGTGCGTGGGACGAGATCCCGGCTGGTAGCATCTGCCCGATGTATACAGCCCGGATTGAGACCGGGAAGACTGGAAATCCGCCACTTCTCTTTGATGCACCCGCCGATGGCCCTGATGCGCTGGGGCATATGGTGGCGAATCATCTGATCCGCCGGGCGCTTTATCGCGTGGTTTCGAGAACGCCGGGTATAGACCTCAAAGCCGGGGAAGGCATTGCCAGTTCGTGGCACGATACGCGGTCGGCAGGCGTCATTCTGGCCAATGGCGAACGTCTTGAGGCCGATCTGCTCGTGGCGGCGGATGGGCGTTTTTCACGCCTGCGGACCGAAGCCGGGATCGGGGCGATCGTTCACGATTTCCAGCGGAACATCATGGTCTGCCGGATGCGGCATCCCGAGCCGCATGCCAATACGGCGCTTCAATGGTTCGATGAAGGGCAGACGATTGCTCTGCTTCCGGTCGCAGCGGATGATCGTCCGGGGTCCTGTTCATCGCTGGTTCTGACGCTGGAGCCAGACGAGATCGCGCGTCTCAAGGCGCTCGATGGGAAGGCGTTCAGCGAGGATATCACCGCCCGTACGCAGGGGCGTATGGGGCCGATGACGCTGGAGAGCGCGCGTTGCGTGTATCCGCTCAAGGCCGTTTACGCCCATCGCTTTCAGGCGCCGCGTCTGGCCCTGATCGGGGATGCCGCGGTGGGAATGCATCCGATTACGGCGCACGGGTTCAATCTTGGCCTTAAGGGACAGGAAGTTCTGGCCAAGGCGATTGCAGATGGTCCCGGTGATGCGGGTGATCCGTCCGTTCTGTCGCGTTTCGAGCGGACGCACCGTCTGGCGACGGCGCCGCTCTTTGCGGCCACCAATGCCATTGCGACCGTTTATACCCGTGACGAAGCCCCGTTCCTGATGGCGCGTCGGGCCGGGCTGGCAGTGGCCAACCGGCTTCTGCCCTTCAAGGCTGCCGTGACGAATATGCTGATGGATCGTCAGGGCTGAGGCCCTGACCATCTTTCAGTTGAAATGTGCTCGCAGCAGCGGTGTTGACGAAATGCAGAGCATGATCAGCCCGAACAGCGCCATAACCTTGATAATAAAAAAGCAGGCATGGTGGCGGGCATCCGCCCCGGTTGCCAGCATCATGAACGGGTCTGGATCAGGAAAGCCGGTCTTGCTGTTGATCTGCACGAGTTCCAGGGCCCGCTGACGGCTGGGCGCCGCCTGCGCCCGGCGGCGCGCCATTTCCGTGCCGGATATATCGGCTTTTTCGTGCAGGGCGGTAAGATAGAGTTCCAGATCTTCGCGACGATACGCGATTTTGCCATCCGGGCCCTGCGTGTGTGCAGGCCCCGTGCCGAGGAGGGACAGCAGCTTCATTCTGCGTTCCGGTAGCGCGAGATGGGCGGCTGCTTCCGCTCTTGAGAGCGTTTTTGAGCGTACAGGCAGATGAAAGACCTGTCCGCCTGACTTTTCACCGGGAATATGTGTCGGAGACGGCATTGGTCTGAATCCTGATTTCTCTGGACGGACTGACATTATGGTCAGTCCGTTCGGAAATCGAGTATTTCCCGGAGTCCCACTCCTTATTTTTGATCAGGCTGTTGTGATGGCGATGCCTTCGGAACGGAACCGGCGGAAGACGTCAAAGAGAATGGCGTCCTGCACGCTGCTGGCGTCGCGCGCGGAGGTGAGGGCGACACTCAGGGTCACAGTCAGGCTGTCTGCGGTAATGGCACTGACCCGGACTTTGGGGGCGGGTGTTGCGAGGACGTCGTCGCGATGTGCGGCAACTTCCAGCAGCATGGATTTTGCTCTTTCCGGATGGGTCGCCACCGGAACCTGAAATGTCAGGGTCAGGGTGCCCGTCGCACCGCTCAGCGTGGCGTTTTTGACGCTTGTGGTGATGAACTGAGAGTTCGGAACGATCATGGTCGAACCGTCGCTCAGCCCGATATCGGTCGCGCGGATACTGATGCGTTTGATATCGCCCCGTGTACCAGCGATTTCGACCATGTCTCCAACGCGCACTGGCCGTTCGGCCATAAGAATAACGCCAGAGACGAAGTTCTGCACGATGGATTGCAGGCCAAAACCGATACCGACCGAGAGAGCACTGACCACCCAAGTCAGGTTCTGCACAGACACCCCGGCGATGGAGAGAATGCCAAGGCCGACGAGGATCCACGAGCAATAGGTGAAAATGCTGAGGATCGACGTCCGGCTGCCGATATCGAGGCGGGTGGTCGGGAAAAACCGGTCCCTGATCCAGCTTCGGGTCTGGCGGATGGCGTAATAGGCGACCACGGCCAGCACGATGACCAGGACGACCGTATCGAGAGAAATCTTCACGCCGTGAATGGTGTTGCCGACGAACAGCAGCCAGAGGCGTGTGGTGATATCCGTGACGCTGAAGCTGCCATCTGTCTGGGCAATGGAAAACAGTAGCAGAAGCAGTAGGATATTTCCAAGCCCGGAGAGGATCACTCCGATCTGCGACAGGCGCGGCTGGGGGAGGCCAAGCTGCATCAGGCGGAGGCTGAAGAAACTGCCTTCCGAAAACAGCCGCTCCAGAACATCGCGCCAGCACAGACCCAGAAGGGCCACGATGGCCACGCCCGTGCCCAGCGACAGCAGCCAGCCATTGAGCGTGAAGGCGAAGGCCACATAGCCCAGCAGGATGGAAATGACCGTGACCGTCAGAAGCAGGCTGGACACACCCAGCGCAGACGGCGCAAAGCCGCGCGTATCGTTCTGGTTGCCCAGTCGGCGGAACGTATCCACGGCACACAGGCCGATGGCGATGGAGAACGCGATTTCCAGCAGGATCTGAAGCGTCTGCCCAAAAGCATCCTGAGCTTGAAAGGCGCGCAGCAGATCCAGAAGAAGAATGCTGATCGCCAGAATCCAGTCCACACCCCGAAGCGCTTTGCGCTCCCCGGGATTGCCCTGCGCGAGAACACCGCTCCGCCCAAAAACAGGCAGTCCGGCGCCAATAATGAAGCCGCAGACAGGAACGGTCTCGCCGATGATCGCACCAATCGGGCCGCCGCCATCGGGCAGGGCAGCCGCAGCCCAGATGAACCATGTCAGTGTAGCGATCAGGGCTTCCAGCGCACCGTTCAGCGTAATGGCAATGACGCTGGCGGAGAGCGCCTCTTTCACGCTGTCTTCGGTAGCGGGCCGGAAATGGGCGCCACAGCGCTTGAGAAGACGCAGGATCAAAGGAGAACTGAGGCCGATGACCGCGAAAGTGATCGCGCAGCCGATCAGAAGGTGGAGCCAGTTCGCCAGAACGCCGCCTTCATGAAACGAAGAGTGGTTTTCGGCGCGCTCGGTCAGGAGCGTGTTCCAGAAGCGCGGAGCCAGCGGTGAAACCGTATGCTCAGACAGGGCCGCGTGTTGCAACTGCGTCCGGCGGGCGTTGATGGCCGTGTTGAGCTGCTGGGCCTGAAGATTATAGAGTCTGGCGCGGATCAGGGCCGATTTCACGGACTGCGCATTCTGTTGCATTCGCTGCCGCTGTGCCGTGACGGACGGGTCTTCATTTTCCGCCGCGCTGGTGCCGAGGATCTTCAGAAAAGATTCGGTGATGTTGTCGTAGGACTGGATCTGCGTGACGGCATCCTGCGTGTTCTGCTGGACCTTCTGGATCCGGGACGACAGGCTGTCGAGCTCGCTGTTGCCCGTATTTTCGTCTTTGCGGTTCAGAACGGCGAAGACCTGGCGCAGAGTGGTGGCGCTGTCGTCGAGTTGGTGAGCGATGGTGCTGGAAACCGCAGCCCAGCCAAGGCCGGATGTGGTGGGATCGGACTGCGCGTCGTTTCCAATGCCTTTAGGCATGGCTTTGGAAGGGGCCGTGTTCGTTTGGGCTGTAGCCTGAGGCGCGGCATGTGCAGCGGGAGGAACCAGTCCTGCAAAAACAAGTGTGAAAGCGACGGACAGAACACTCAGAACACGTCCGCAAACGGCTCCAGACCGCTGTTGTTTAAGAGATGAAGAGGCGCGCGCGGCAGGCCATGTGGTCATGCGTCGGGTGTTCCGTTCAGTGTCTTGATGGGTTTTCAACGGTTTGCAGGGACAGGGGTTCGATTGCGGCGGAGAACACGGATATGAAAAAGGCATCTTTTCCCAGAGAGAAAAGATGCCCGGGAGGCGTAAAGTGCTGCGGAGGATCAGTCCTTCCAGTCCACTCCATGCGCGTCCGCAATCGACTCGAAGCCGTCGCGACGCATGGCGTCCAGAAGTTCCTGTTTCATGCGGCTCAGGATGCCGGGGCCCTGAAGCACGAAGGAGGAATAGATCTGCACCATGTCCGCGCCCATGCGGATGCGGGCCAGAATGTCCTCGCCTGTTTCAATGCCGCCGCAGGAAATCAGCGCCAGCCGGCCCTTGTTCAGTCCGGAGACGATCCGCAGCACATCCCGCGAACGGGCCGCCAGAGGGCGCCCGGACAGGCCGCCGGTTTCGCGGGCTGCCGGATCGCGCAGGCTGCCGGGACGGGCGATGGTCGTGTTGGTCAGGATCAGGCCCTGCGCACCACCTTCGATGGCTGCTTCAAGGATTGGTTCGTAGGAGCTGTCATCCAGATCCGGTGCGAGCTTGACCAGAAGTGGGGGCCGTTCGGGATTGCGCGTGTTGATCGCTGCCAGAAGCTCTTTCAGCATCGCCGCCGACTGAAGATCCCGCAGGCCCGGCGTATTGGGCGACGACAGATTCATCGTGATGTAGTCGGCATAAGGACGCACACGGGCAACGAGTTCCGGATAATCCCGAAGCGGGTCGGAACCGGTCTTGTTGATACCGATATTCACGCCCAATGGAACGATCGGGCCGCGCGTCCGGCCATTGGGCATCGGACGGTGCAGACGGGCGAGACGTCGGCAGAAGCGGTTCACGCCACAGCCGTTGAACCCCATGCGGTTGATGATCGCACCGTCCTCGACCAGCCGAAACAGGCGCGGGCCCGGATTGCCGGGCTGGGGGCGGGGCGTCACGGTTCCGGCCTCGATATGCCCGAAGCCCAGCTTTGCGAGCGGGCGAATGGCGCGGGCATCCTTGTCGAACCCGGCGGCCAGGCCGATCGGATTGGGAAAGCGCAGGCCGAGCACACGGGTCGAGAGGGCCGGGACGTCTTTTGCCGCCTGACCGCCGAGGCCAAGAGCGAGAGAGTGAATGGCAAGTTCATGCGCCGTTTCGGTGTCGAAGCGGTGCAGGAGAGGAGTGACGAGCGTTCCGAGATCGATCATGAGTCGTTTCCATACCCTAATCCGTGCGGTGAAGCATCCACCTCACAGCTTTGGGCGATGTCTGGTGGCGTTTTATCTTGGCGGTAACGCAAGGACACGATAGACGCGAATGCATGTCCGATGTCCCTGCTTCTGAATCCTATGACGAGCCTTACCTTGAGACGTGTTGCCGCTCGACGCTGCACCGGCTCCTGCTCTGTGCCGCCACAGGCCGTCCGACCGGATTGAAAGACCAGCCCTGTCTGGAGCGGTTGGAGCGGCTGGGCTTGTCCGAACTGCGTGATGACGGGCGTTTCGTGATTACGCAGGACGGTTCGAAGCGGCATAGTGAAGAAATCGGCCCAACAGGCTGAGCTCAGCTTTTCAGAAACTCCAGAACCGCACGGTTGAACTTTTCAGTTTCGTCCAGAAAAACCATGTGAGCACTGTCTTTGAAGTCCATGCTGGTACAGTTGGGCATGTGCTGTGCGACCCAGGCGGGACCTTCGGGGTCCAGTATCGTATCTTTTCGGGCCACCATCATCAGGGCCGGAAGCGTGAGATGCGGCAGGACATCGCGCCAGTCCTGCGTGGTGTGATCGGCCATCATGGCGCTGCGGGCATGGGCGGGACTTTGTGCCATCTCCCGAAGCAGGAAGGCTTTTTCTTCGTCTGGAAGGGGATGGCAGATGCAGTTTTCCAGATTGGCCCGGTCGAAGTCTTCCGGGGTGAGGGTTAGTTGCTGCTGTACGGCCGTCAGGCCCGCCTGATCGTAACAGTCGGCATGGCCGAGCTTCCAGTCAGCAGAATAATACTGTTTCGGGGTCTGCTGGACGAATATGGCATTACGGATGCGCTCTGATCCGAACAGTTCCAGATACGACCAGATGACCGGACAGCCGATCGACCAGCCCAGAATCGTGACGTCCCGCAGGTTCAGCACCACCAGCAGGTCCCGTAGATCGGCGGCCAGACGGGCGATCCTGTAACCGTGTGACGGTTTTTCCGAACGCCCATGGCCGCGCAGGTCCACAGTGATGACGCGGGCCTGTTCGGAGATCGGGCCGACATTGCGATGAAAGAAGCGTCCCGAAAACGTCCAGCCATGAATCATGACGATGGGCCGTCCGTGTCCCTGTTCCTCGTAATGGATGCGGATTCCGTCACTGGTCGTGATATGCGGCATGGTCTTCTCCGTAAAAACACTGGCCGGATGGGGTGTGGACATTGTCGGAGGCCATAGCGCGCGGACCATAAGGCGGGTTGCGTTCAAAGGAGCGTTTGCGCTTGCGGGGGCAGGGCGGTAAATTGGAAGGGCCATGACTGTTTCCTCACCTTCCGTCACGCCTGACGCGCCTGAAACCGCCCCTCCGAACCGTGTTCTGAAACCCATTGATCTGGGGCAGGGCGTGGTGATCGAGGACCCGGTAATTCTTGCCCCTCTCTCGGGGGTGACGGATCTGCCGTTCCGCCAGCTCGCGCGCGATCTGGGAGCAGGGCTTGTCGTGTCGGAAATGATCGCTTCCTGGGCGATGATCCGTGAGAACGAAAACACCATGCGCATGGCGCGGATGGCCGAGCGCGGGCCCAATGCGGTTCAGCTTGCCGGGTGTGATCCCGAAGCCATGGCGCAGGCAGCGAAGATTTCGGTCGATGGGGGGGCGAACCTCATCGACATCAATTTTGGCTGTCCGGTCAAGAAAGTGGCGATCGGGCAGATGGCTGGCTCCGCACTGATGCGCGACGAGGTTTTGGCCGGGAAGCTGCTGGAAGCCACGGCGCGGGCCGTGAATGTGCCGGTGACGCTCAAGATGCGCATGGGCTGGGACCATAACTCCCTCAATGCGCCGCGTCTGGCGAAAATCGCGGAAGAGAGCGGAATCCGGCTTGTGACGGTCCATGGTCGCACCCGGCAGATGTTCTATAACGGTACGGCGGACTGGCGTTTCGTCAAAACGGTAAAGGACGCGGTCTCGCTGCCAGTCATCGTCAATGGTGACATCAACACCATTCGCGATGCGCGTGAGGCGCTGCACCAGTCTCAGGCCGATGGCGTCATGATCGGGCGCGGCTGCTACGGACGACCGTGGTTCACGGCGCAGGTAGCGCAGTCCCTGCGGACCGGCGAGGATGTGCCGGACCCGGATCTGGCGACCGAAAAAGAGATCGCCCTTCGTCATTACCGCATGATGCTCGACCATTTCGGCGAACGTCCGGGACTGCGCCTCGCGCGCAAACATGTCTCCTGGTATTCCGCTGGGCTGCCGGGGTCTGCGACGTTCCGCTCTACGATCAATAATGTTGATAACGCTGCTGAAGCCATTGCACTGCTCGAAGGCTTCTATGGCCGTCATATCGAAGCCGGTGTTGTGCGGAACCGCGAAGCCGGACCGGCAGGCAGTCTGAGCCGCGATGGCACGCGTGAGGCGGCCTGACATTATGCGCCGTTCATGACGGAAGTGTCCGTATCCGGTCTGGTCGAGCAGGGCTGTCATCCGGTTTTCCTTTACGGAGCCTCTCGGCTGGATCGGCAGGACGTGGCCCGTAGGCTCCACGGCCACAGTCCGCGCGCGCAGCATCCTTTCGTGGTTGCGGCCCTGACCGCCACCCCGCGTGCTCTGCGCGAGGTGGCACTGTTTGGAGGCGTCGAGGCGGGCTGGATCCAGCAGGCACAGGGCGGAACTCTTCTGCTGGATGAAATCGACTGTCTGTGTCCCACGATGCAGGACCGGTTCGTGGACTGTCTTGCGCAGACGGATCTGCGCGTCATCGCCGGAAGCCGTCACGATCCGCTCCTGCTTCTGCGGCAGGGGGGGCTGGCGGCAGGGCTGCACCAGTGGCTGTCGGCGCTGCCGTCGGCGCAGCGGATGGGGCCTGAACGCATCGGCGCGGTCTGTCGTCTGGCGGCAGGTACGGGCACGGCACGTCCTCGCGGACTGGAGCGTGCGCTGGAGCGGCCTTTGTCCGAATATCTTGAAGGTGATCTGGAAAACGGCGCGGGCGATCTGCATGCCTGTGTGGTGGGCGAAGTCGAACGGCCGCTAATTACAATGGTCCTGCGCCGGACCTGCGGCAACCAGCTGCGGGCTGCTTCCATTCTGGGAGTGAACCGCAACACCCTGCGCAAACGTATCCGCGAACTGGACATCACGATCCCGAAAGGCATCGACGAGTGAAATTTCGTTCCCTGAGGCGCCTGTTTGCAAGGCTGACGAGTGCCAACGGGGCGGTTCTTCTGACAGTTCTGGCGCTCGTACTGGCCTTTGCGACGTTCGTCGTACTGTCAGGCGGCATGTCTCTGGCGCACCGTCCGCAGGTTCAGGCAATCGTCTTCCTGCTCGATTTCATCACGCTTATGCTGATTGCGGCAGCGGCCGTGGTGCAGATCGGGCGGATGGTGGCCGAACGCAGGCTTGGTCTGGCGGGTGCGCGTCTGCATGTGCGGCTCATTACGTTGTTCGGCATCGTTGCGGTCGCCCCGACCATCGTCGTGGGGGCAGTCGCGACGCTGTTCTTTCACTATGGTGTGGAAATCTGGTTCTCCAACCGTGTGAATGATGCCCTGACGGAGGCACGATCGGTCGCAGTCGGTTATCTGCAGGAGCATAACGACAACGCCCGAACCGAAGCTTTCGCGCTCGCGAACACGCTGATTACGGTCCAGAACGACGAGCTTTTCTCTCGCGGGACTGATCTTTTCCATGACCCGGCGCGCCTTCAGGAATTTCTGGACGACGAAGTGACGGAGCGGGGCCTGACGGATGCGGAGGTCTTCGATCCCCTGACTTCTAAAGTTCTGGCCGTCGGTGGCCTTCTGGGCAGCGATGCGGATATGTCCACGGCCCCGCCACTTCCTCCGAAATCGGTTGTGGAACTGGCCCGGCATGGCGAAGCCGTGATTCTTGATCGCCCGGATCAGCGCAAAGTGCGGGCCGTGGTGGCGCTGGGTGGCAATTCGGGGCTCATGCTGGTCATTACCCGGCCGGTCGATCCGGATGTGGTGGAGCACATGCGCCGGACGGATACTCTGGTTGCGGATTATCAGCGGCTGATTGCCAATCGTGGCAAGACGCAGGTTCTGTTTGCAGTCATTTTCGCGCTGATGGGCCTGCTGGTTCTGGCGGTGGGAATGCTGACCGGTCTGGCGCTGGCCAACCGGATCGCTAATCCGCTGGGGCTTCTCATTCTGGCCGCCCAGCGGATTTCCAAGGGGGATCTGGGCGTTCGGGTTCCGGTTCCGGAAGACGCGGGGCAGGAAAAGGACGACGAGGTGACGGGGCTGTCGCGTGCGTTCAACAGCATGACGGATCAGCTCGAAAGCCAGCGTTCCGAGTTGATGCAGGCCTATGATCAGATCAACGAGCGCCGCCGCTTTACCGAAACCGTACTTGCTGGTGTCTCGGCAGGCGTGATCGGGCTGGACCGGGCGCAGGTGATCGAACTGCCGAACCGTGCAGCCTCCAGTGTGCTCCAGCGCGACCTCCAGCCCGCCATCGGCCGGAAACTGACGGAGCGTGTGCCGGAGTTCTCCGCCCTGCTGGAGGCGGCACGCATGGCGCCAGAGCGCGTCCATACGGCCGAAATCCAGGTGGATACCGAAGGCGCGCAGCGTCCGGGTGGACCGGGCGAGGGCGCAGGTGCGGGGGCGGGGCGCACGTTGCTTGTGCGGGTCGTGGCGGAACTGCGCGGGCAGGATGTCGCGGGCTATGTCGTGACCTTCGATGACATTACGGATCTTCAGTCCGCTCAGCGCAAGGCTGCGTGGGCCGACGTTGCACGTCGTGTGGCGCATGAGATCAAGAATCCACTGACCCCGATCCAGCTGGCGGCAGAGCGTCTGAAACGGCGCTTCCTCAAGGAAATCCACTCTGATCCTGAGACCTATACGCAGCTTGTCGATACGATCGTGCGACAGGTTGGGGATATCGGACGGATGGTTGACGAGTTCTCCGCCTTTGCGCGGATGCCACAGCCCGTCATGCAGCCGGAGGACTTCTCGAGGTTGTGTCGGGAGGCGCTGGTGCTCCAGCGTAATGCCCATCCCGAAATTGTGTTCGAGACCACTGGACTGCCTCCCTCAGGGCCAATTGTGCGGTGTGACCGGCGACTCATCGGTCAGGCACTGACAAACCTTTTACAGAATGCAGCCGATGCTATCAGCATGGCAGGCCGCGGAAAACCGGGAGAAACTGCTTCCGGACAGCCCGCAGGGCAGGCAGTGCAGCCAATAGGACACATTGTGGTGGGCTTGCACATTCGCGGCGGGCATGTCCTGCTAGACATAGAAGATGACGGGATCGGCCTGCCGACGGTGGAACGCCACCGGCTGACCGAGCCTTATGTAACCCACAAGGCGAAGGGCACCGGCCTCGGCCTTGCGATCGTCAAGAAGATCATGGAGGACCATTCCGGGATGCTTCAGCTCACTGATCGGGAACCAGACCTTTCCCGTGGCCCGACATGCGGGCAGCGGGGAACGCGCGTCACCCTGTCCCTGCCGTTATGGGAGCAGGAGAGCCATGTCCCGGGGGAAACGGACCTTCAGACTATGAGGACAGCAGATGGAACATGAGATCCTGATCGTCGATGACGAACCGGACATCCGGTTCCTCATCGAGGGTATTCTGAACGATGAGGGCTACAGAACCCGGACAGCCGGCAACTCGGATCAGGCGCTCGAACTCTTTCGCGCGCATCGTCCGTCGCTGGCAATTCTGGACATCTGGCTTCAGGGCTCCCGGCTGGATGGAATCGAACTGCTCAAGATTTTCCAGACCGAGGAACCCGGCCTGCCGACGCTCATGATCTCGGGTCACGGCACCATCGAGACGGCAGTGTCGAGCCTCAAGCTTGGCGCCTATGACTTCATCGAAAAACCGTTCCAGTCGGACCGGCTGCTGGTGGTGGTGCGGCGCGCGCTTGAAGCCGCGCGCCTGCAACGTGAGAATGCGGAACTGCGCCTGAGGGCTGGCCCGGAAACGACCCTTTCGGGAGAGGGTGCCGTCATTTCGGCCATCCGTGCCCAGATTGAACGTGTTGCCCCCACCAATTCCCGTGTGCTGATCAGCGGTCCGGCCGGGGCAGGTAAGGAAGTGGCAGCGCGGATGATCCATGCGCGCTCCCGCCGTGCGGAAGGTCCGTTCATTGCCCTGAACTGTGCGACGCTCGCGCCCAACCGCTTCGAAGAGGAGCTGTTCGGTCTTGAGGGCGAGGACGGCCAGCCGATGCGTCGTGGCGTGTTAGAGCGTGCCCATCGTGGCACGCTGCTGCTTGATGAAGTCGCGGATATGCCGCCTGAAACGCAGGGCAAGATCGTCCGCGCGCTTCAGGACCAGACCTTCGAGCGTCTGGGCGGTAATACGCGGGTGAAGGTGGATATCCGTGTCATCGCGACCACCAACCGTGATCTTCAGTCAGAGATCGCCGCACACCGGTTTCGGGAAGACCTGTACTACCGGCTTGCGGTCGTCCCGCTGCGGATTCCTTCGCTGCGCGAACGGCGCGAAGACATTCCGGGTCTTGCGCGGCACTTCCTTGACCGCTGCGCCGAGTCTTCGGGCCTGCCGGTGCGGGAGCTGTCGGTGGACGCTCTTGCCGCGCTGCAATCCTATGAGTGGCCGGGCAATGTGCGGGAGTTGCGCAACCTGATGGAGCGGCTGCTGATCATGATGCCGGGGACGGGCAATGATCCGATTCGCGCGGACATGCTGCCCTCCACCATCAGTCAGGGTGCGCCGTCCATGACACGCCTCAATTCGGGTGCGGATGTCATGAGCCTGCCGCTGCGTGAGGCACGGGATCTGTTCGAAACGCAGTATCTTCAGGTGCAGCTCATGCGCTTTGGCGGTAATATCAGCCGGACGGCCAGCTTCGTCTGCATGGAACGCAGTGCGTTGCATCGCAAACTCAAGCAGCTTGGCGTGACAACCAATGAAGATCGTGCGCCTGCTTCATCCACGCCGGTGAGTGGCTGAAATGACGCGCCGGTTTTCCTTCTCTTTCCTCTGTCGACTGATAACAGCGTGACTTCAGAACATTCCTCTCCTGTCGGCCCTCGTGCCGTTCAGGAGGCCTTTCTCGATCATCTGCGCCGGACGGAAGCCTCCGTGACGGTTTTTCTGGTCAATGGCGTGAAGCTTCAGGGAATCCTGGCCCAGTCGGATGCGCAGACCCTGTTGCTGCGGCGGGATGGCCATGTGCAGCTTGTTTACAAACATGCCGTCAGCACGATCATGCCGGTCACGGCGATGAATTTTGTGGAAGAAGAACTTTGAGCGGTTTCGACACCAAAAAACCCGCAACACGCGCCGCCGTTATTCTGCCGTGGGAAAAGTCGGGGCCGCAGGAAGAAATCCGGGCGGCCGATGCACGGCTTGAGGAAGCCGTCGGTCTGACGGCGTCTATCGGACTTGTCGTGGTGCGTCAGGCCGCAATCCTGCTGCGTGCCCGTCGCCCCGCGACCCTTCTGGGAAGCGGTCAGGTCGAGCAGCTCGCCGAGGCGGTCAAGCTCGACGATGTGGATGTGGTCGTCATTGATGCGCGGCTGTCGCCCGGTCAGCAGCGCAATCTTGAAAAGGCGCTGGCCTGCAAGGTTGTGGACCGGACGGGGCTGATCCTTGATATTTTCGGCGCGCGTGCCGCCACCCGTGAAGGTGTGTTGCAGGTCGAACTGGCCCATCTGGAATACCAGCGTTCGCGCCTCGTCCGGTTGTGGACCCATCTTGAGCGTCAGCGGGGCGGCTTTGGCTTCCTTGGCGGTCCGGGTGAGACGCAGATGGAAGCCGACCGCCGGATGCTGGCTGAGCGGATCGGCAAGATCCGCAAAGAACTGGAACAGGTGCGCCGGACACGCGGCCTGCATCGTGAATCCCGCAAGCGCGTCCCGTTCCCGGTCGTGGCCCTCGTCGGCTACACCAATGCGGGCAAGTCCACGCTGTTCAATGCCCTGACCGGGGCGTCCGTTCATGCGCAGGACCAGCTTTTCGCTACGCTGGACCCGACCATGCGCGGCATGCGCCTGCCGTCCGGGCGGAATGTGATCCTGTCCGACACCGTGGGATTCATCAGTGAACTGCCGACCGAACTGATCGCGGCTTTCCGGGCGACGCTTGAAGAAGTGGCGCAGGCGGACGTGATCCTGCATGTCCGCGATATTTCGCATCCCGACAGCGTGGCCCAGCGGGCAGACGTCCTGAACGTGTTGGATGGCATGGTGCGGGACGGTGTGCTGGATTCACACTGGTCGGACCGCACGATCGAGGTTCTGAACAAGGCCGATCTGGTGGGCGGTGTCGAGGCTGTTCCGAAGCGGGAGAATGCTGTCGCGATTTCCGCCATCACAGGCGAAGGTCTGCCGGACCTCTTCGAGGTTCTGGACCAGTATCTGACGCGCTCCATGAAATCCGTCGATGTGCGTCTGCCCATTACGGATGGCGCGGCGCTGGCATGGCTTTACCAGCATGGCGAAGTGGTCGGCCGGACAGACCGGGACGATGGAATGGATGTGCAGGTCCGTCTGTTCTCGGCGGATCTGGAGCGTTTCGAACTGCTTCATCCAGACCGGATCGTGCAGCCGGACGCCTGAGTTTTTCTACTCGGACGCCGGTGTCGCCGGAGCTGCGCTGCGTGAAGAGGCGCGGGCGGCTCTGGCGCGCTGGCGGACACGGTCCAACGGTATGGCCAGCGCGTAGGTCAGACCGAGGCCGACCACATTCATCACAAGCTGTTCCCACAGGTTGATGCCGAAGCTGGCGAACATCAGCCGTCCCAGAAGGTCTAGCACCGTGCTGCAGGCAAAGACTTCTAGGGAATTCCGGCCGAGCAGGGCAAGGCTCTGGCCGATGCGGTCTGCGGAGATGCGGCGCAGCGCAGCGGAAGACTGCACAAGATAGAAGATCGCCATGATGTCCAGCAGCCGCCAGATGGCCAGCGTGGATTTGCCCATATTGGGCGGGGCTGGAAAAATCCGCAAAAACGGGACGTGCCAGTATTCGTAGGGAAAGCACAGCACAAACGCGCCTGCGAGATAGGCCAGACACAGAGCTTTGGCCCAGGGACGATACGGCAGATCGCCGTTGTTTTTCGCGGCCCAGACAGCCCCCAGAATCCCAAGAATATAGAGAAACTGCCAGCCGAACGGATTGAGATACCATCCACTGGGATCGAGCCAGTTGGGAATGGTGAGGTGCGGGTCCAGATTGGCGATGGCCCAGATACCGACGCTGAGCGCAACAAGCAGCCACAGGCTGCGCTTGAGAATCCAGTAAATCAACGGAAACAGCGCCAGAAGCACGACGTAAAGCGGCAGGATGTTCAGGTAGCTTGGAAGCGCATCGAAAGTCAGGATACGCCACAGCCAGCTATAGCCGTGCGCGAGCTGCGGCTCGATCGTATATTCGGGCAACGGCTGATAGTGCCGCCACTGCCGAACCGTCCAGACGAACACCAGCGTCATGCCGGTCTGGTACAGGTACAGCTTCAGGCAGCGGGCCAGAATACGGTGAATACCGGTTTTCCAGCCTTCGCGGTCGATCAGGCGCCCATAAGCCAGATAGGAGGCGTAACCCGCCAGCATGACGAAAATCTCGGCGGCATCGGCAAATCCGAAATTGCGGATCGTGATGCGATTGAGCAGATCATCCGGAACATGGTCCACCAGCATCATCAGCAGCGCAAGACCGCGTAGGGCATCCACGCGATGATCGCGGGAAATCTTTCGCGTTAAAGCTGATGGGGAGGGTTGGGGCGGCTCCATAATCTCTTCTTACCGTCAGAGCGTGGGCAGGGGTATGGGGCCAGATTACGGCCACATTAAAGATTGGACGGAATTCATCCCCAATCTGCCCCGCCCGGATCGTCTTTTATAGCGCGAGCAGGGCTTCGTTCGACTGGCTTGCCAGAATGCCATGTCGTTCGGGATGCAGCCCCATAACTTCGACAGTACGACCGCGCGCGCGCAGTTTGCCGATAATTTTTTCCAGAACCTGAACGGACGTGATGTCCCACAGACGGGCCTCGCTCAGATCCAGCACAACAATAGGGGCGTCAGTATGGTAGTCGATCGCATCGGAGAGGCTGTCTGCGGACGCAAAAAAGACCTGACCGGACGCGCTATATGTCAGCACATCGCCGGAACGCTTTTCCGTGACGCGCAGCAGGTTCGCGGCGTGCCAGGCGAAGAACACGCCTGAAAGCATGACGCCAACCGCAACGCCTGCGGCCAGATCGTGGGTCATGACGACCACGGCCACGGTGACGAGCATGGTCAGGCTGGACAGGCGCGGATGGCGGGCCAGATCGCGCAGGCTTCCCCAGGAGAACGTGCTGGCGGAAACCATGATCATGATGGCGACAAGAGCGGCCATCGGAACCTGCCCGACCCAGCGGTGCAGCAGTACCATGAGAGCCAGCAGGAATGCGCCTGCGGTGAAGGTGGACAGACGCCCGCGTCCGCCATAGCGCAGATTGCCAACGGTCTGGCCAATCATGCCACAGCCCGCGATGCCCCCGAACGCACCGACGAAAATGTTGGAAATGCCGAGGCCTGTGCATTCCATGCGCTGGTCGCCGTGAGTATCGGTGATGTCATCGACAACAGAGGCCGTCATCATGGATTCCAGCAGGCCCACAGCGGCCATAGCCAGAGCATAGGGCAGCACAACGGACCATGTGGCCCAGTCCAGCGCGATATGCGGAAAGGTCAGTCTGGGCAGACCGGTCGGGAGGTCGCCGAGATCGGAGACGGTATGAACCGGCATCGGATAAAACATCGTGATGGCAGTGAGAACCACGATGCAGATCAATGGAGAAGGAATGGCATCGGACAGGCGGGGCAACAGATAGATAATGACAAGGCCCAGCGCGATCAGCGCATAGGTGTGCCAGCTCACCCCCAGCATCTGCGGGACCTGTGCGGAGAAGATCATGATGGCCAGAGCATTGACGAAACCGGTCCGGACCTCGGCGGGAACGAACCGCATGACGGCCTGAAGCCGCAGCAGACCAAACAGGATCTGAAACCCGCCAGCAACCAGTGTGGCAAGAAGCATGGCCTGAACGCCATGGGCGTGAACCAGTGGTGCGGCCACCAGAGCCACAGACCCCGCGGCCCCCGAGATCATCCCCGGACGCCCGCCGAAAATGGCGATCGAAACGGAAATGACGAAGGACGCGAACAGCGAGACTGCTGGCGAAACACCGGCGATATAGGAGAATGCAATGACCTCGGGAATGAGGGCAAAGGTTCCGACCATTCCGGCCAGCACTTCGCGCAGAGGGTTCTGTGCCCACTGGCGACGATAGAGAGCGGGAGTCATGAAAATCCTTGAGGGCAGGGCGTGAACGGGGTGCGACGTATTCAGGCCCGGCGCGGCAATGATGCATGCAGTGTAACCCGGCTGGCCTCAGGATTGAAGAGATGGAATTGCCGGGAGAACCGACATCAGCGCGGGTGGAAGCGGCCAAAAAAAAATCAGGAGTGTGAAAAAAAATGCGTCAAAAGACTGGACGAATGCCCCAACCTTCCTCTAGAGAGTGCGTCGCTGTGTGGCGGATGTAGCTCAGTCGGTAGAGCGCCGGTTTGTGGTACCGGTTGTCGCGGGTTCGATCCCCGTCATTCGCCCCAGCACTTCTTCTGAAAATCTGAATAAGCGTTCAACTGGGCTTTGCGGTCTCAGCCGGGTGGTTGTGTCTGTGCTCCCAGCGTTCTTCCAGCGCCATGCGCTCGAAGCGCAGTTTCTGTCGGATCCAGTTCAGCATGCCCGACAGCGTCACGACGATGATTCCCATGAATGTCCAGTTGTCCAATGGCTGATGAAACAGCAGGTAGCTGAACGCGACGGCCCAGACCATCTGGCTGTATTGCGGCAGCGCGACCCGGTTCGCGGGGGCGACGGCTGTGGCCATCATCATGAAGAGTTGCCCCAGAGCGGCCAGAAAACCGTATCCGAACAGAAGGGCCCAGACCCGCAGCCCATGTGGCCATGAGGCATGGGTGATCATGAGAAGGCCGTCGCCGATCAGCGGTCCGAACAGGCTTGATCCGAACAGGGAAAGCCGTGCGCTTTTGTCTCCGGCCAGTCGATAAGACACGACGCTGCTGGCATTGGCGAGCGCGGCGACGATGGCGCAGACATGGCCGAGGTGAAATGCCCGGGCGCCGGGACGCAGGACGATCAACACGCCCAGAAAACCGATTCCAACCGAAAGCCACGTCCAGAACGAAACCTTTTCCTTCAGGATCGTCACGGAAATGATGGTGACGAAGAACGGCATCAGAAACATCAGCGACAGCGCTTCTGGCATGGGAAGCAGCATGAAAGCCATGACGCTGGCGGCTGTTGAGACGAATGTTGAAACAGCGCGCAGAATCCACATGCCCGGCCGGTTCGTCGCGAAAATATCGGAATAGGGTTCGTCTGGTCGGCGTATGAAGGGCAGCAGCAGAAAGCCGAAAACGCCGCCTGAAAAAGCGACTTCGAAAGAATCGAGGTGCCCCGCAAGCCCTTTGGAGCAGGCATCGCTGATGGCAAAGGCGGCGTATCCGAGAAGTGCCAGCAGGATGCCTGAGGAGAAAATGTTCTGTCTCATGGATCTGTTTCTCCGCAGGCGAGGCTGTTTCCCGTGCGGAGACAAGAAGACCTGCTACTGTCGGTAGTCAATCTCTACCGCTTTCCGGACTCCTTTTTGTGCGTTGTAATCATTAATATTAAATCAATATTGGATTTGGCGAAAGTATCTGTAAAGCAAAATTGGAATAGCTCTCACCTTCATGTATGGTGCCGGTCATTCGGGTAGGCTGTATGGCCCCCATCTCCTGGATGAAAAAGCGTGAGCCCCCTTATGTCTCAGAAGATTGTTCCAGTCATTCTCTCCGGTGGATCAGGCAGCCGCCTCTGGCCAGTGTCGCGCAGCAGCTATCCCAAACAGTTCTGGCCTCTCCTGACGGAACGGACTCTGATTCAGGAAACCGCTCTGCGCGGTGTCCGTGCGGAACTCTCGGCACCGATCGTGATCTGTAATTCCGAGCATCGCTTTATCGTGGCGGAACAACTGCGGGATGTCGGTGTCGATAATGCCCGGATCATGCTCGAACCCGTCGGACGCAATTCCGCGCCCGCCATTGCGGCAGCAGCTTTCCTCGTGGCCGAGACCGATCCGGATGCCATTCTGTGGATCATGGCCGCGGATGCCGCGATTACCGACGAAGCTGCGCTTTATGCGTCTCTGGGACAGGCCGTCTCTGCGGCAGCCGAAGGGCGGATCGTGACATTCGGCATGAAGCCGACGCGCGTTGAAACCGGCTATGGCTATATTGAGAGCGGCGCGCCTCTTCCGGGGCTGGATGGTGTTTTCGAAGTGTCGCGCTTTGTCGAGAAGCCTGATGCCGCAACCGCAGAGGCTTTCTTCCGCGATGGCCGGTATCTGTGGAATTCCGGCATGTTCGTGACGCAGGCCAGCGTTTTCCTCTCTGAAATCAAGACGTTCGAGCCGGACATCTATGAGCATGTCGGACAGGCCGTTCAGGCCCGTCACAGCGATCTGGACTTCGACCGGCTGGATGATGCGAGCTTCCGTCAGGCTCCGGATATCTCCGTGGATTACGCCGTTGCCGAGCGTACCAAGCGTGCGGCTGTGGTGCCGGGCACGTTCGGATGGTCCGATATCGGAAGCTGGGACGCGCTCTGGGATCTGTCTTCCAAGGACGATGCGGGCAATGCCACGTTTGGTGATGTGTTCCTTGATGGTGCCAAGAACTGTTACGTTCGGTCGGACGGAATCGTTGCCACGGTCACTGGCGTTGAAGATCTGGTCGTCGTTGTGACGCAGGATGCTGTCATGGTGTCGCATCGTGACCGCGCGCAGGACGTCAAGCACATGGTCAACCGTCTGAAGAAGGCGGGCCGTAAGGAGGCTGTGGCGCATAACCGCATGTATCGCCCGTGGGGCTTCTATGAGAGCCTGATCCAGGCAGACCGTTTCCAGGTGAAGCGCATTGTCGTGGAGCCGGGTCAGAAGCTCTCGCTGCAGAAGCACTTCCATCGTGCCGAGCACTGGGTCGTCGTTGGCGGGACGGCGCTTGTGACGCGCGATACGGACCAGATCATGGTTCGTGAAAATGAGAGCGTCTATCTGCCGCTGGGCTGTGTGCACCGTCTTGAGAATCCGGGCCGCATTCCGCTGACGCTCATCGAAGTCCAGTCCGGCCCCTATCTGGGCGAAGACGACATCGTGCGTATCGAAGACGTTTACGCCCGCAACTGAGGCAGGCCGTAAACCCTGATCCGTTGAGGATCAGGGTTTACGCTTCTCCGGAGTGCGGCGCCCGAACAGATGGTGAAGCCCGTTGGCAAGCGGAATGGGCGTCACCCCCAAACGATGTTCCATCGGGCCAATATCGAAGTTCTTGTCTTCCAGAAGTCTGCGGATTTCTTCCGGCGCGATCTGGGGCAGCCCGCGGATATGGCGCGTGACATGAGACAGCGCCATGAGCATCCATCCCGGTAGGGACATGATGGGACGGCCGCCAAGCTCCGCAAAATACAGCACCATACGAACGAATGTCCGGTATGCCACAGCGGTCGGGCCTGCGATGACGATACTCTCGGGGCCTGAGACATCTCCGCTCTGAATGAGGCGGATGGCTGCGACGACGCACCGTGTTACGTCGCGCTGGTCGATGGGCTGCACAAGGGCGCGCCCTCCGCCCGGCAGCGGAATGACCGGCAGACGTTCCAGCAGCTTGGCCAGCCTCTGCACGTTGTCTTCGCCCTGAGCGCCGTAAATCATGGTCGGATGCAGCAGAATCGAAGGGCGACCATCTGCCTGGAGTGCAGCCTCACCGGCCAGAACGCCGCGTCCGTGATCGTCCGGCCAGTTCGTGAACTTGCGCGTGCTGCCCAGCGCGACGATGGGCGCGGTCGTGGCGGCGAGAATAGCGGGCAGATGGCGCGCATGGGCCGTATTCACGACAATCGCGGCATCTTCGAAGGCCAGCGGCAGCGTGGCGGGGTCTGTCAGATCGGCAATTCGGACGGCCTGACAGGCCTGTGCGATGTCCGGCGCCAGATTGCCATGACTGCGGAGGACGGCAATGATCTTCTGCCCTTGCGCCAGAAGGGTACGGCACAGGGCCGCTCCTGAGCGTCCGCTGGCGCCGATGATGCAGACCGGGCCGTTACTGAGTGGCGTGTGAGGTGTGATGTCCTCGGGCATCATTGTGCAAAAGCCTTCAGATCGGGGGAGGCGAGAAACGTCAACATTGCAGCGGGTGAAGACATGGCCGCATTGAGCGCCGTCAGGGACATTGGCGTTGCGGAAGCGTAAGTGACCGTCAGAGTACGGCCTGCGGGATGTTCCACATAATCCGGAATCGCTGCGAGAGCCGGATTGGCGGAAAGGCCCGCCTGCAGGACCTGTGCGGTCTGTTCGCGGATCTGCTCTGCGGTGGTGCCGTTTCCGATCTGTCGCGCTGCAAGAAGAAAACCGGCATCAAGAAGCCGATCGCCCTGCAAGGAGATTGTGATGTTCTGCAGAGCCGTGGACTGAAGCAACTGCTGTTGTGACGGGTGTCTCTCTGTGAAGTCTGTCTGGATGGTGCGCGCATCGGCGGTGAGGGTCATGAAACCCGGAACTGCCAGGGTGGCATTGGTTCGTGACGTGTGATCCGCGAGGTTTGAGACCTGCACATAATGCGCGGTCGAGCCCGCACCGTTGATATGGAAGGGTAGTTTTTCGTCGCTTTGGAAGTGAAAGCCTTTCAGATCCTGTGTCACGGTCGCGATCTGGTTTTCCAGAGTGCCTGTCCCGTGCAGATCGTCCAGCCGGAACAGGCCAGAAGTCATGTTCAGTCTGAAATTATGGGCCGCAAAGCTCTGGGGAGGCGCTATCTGTGATGGGAGAGGAAGATGGTCCCAGAGCGCTGCGACCTGCGCTGCGAGATCGACCTGTTTCAGATCGAGCCGTTCCAGACTGGCCTGGCCGCTGACAAGCTGTGGATCATGGCCGGGGGCCTGAAGCGTGCGTTCGTAAGCTACTGTTGCAGCATCGGCCCGCAGGGTTGTGAGCAGGGCCGGTCCGTAATTGTCCACTATCAGGCGTCGGGTGAAGAGACTGTGAACGTTCACGGGGGCGGGGGGAGAGGACTGCGCGAGATTCTGGATCGAAAGCTGTTCAATCTGCCCGTGGGCAAGGGTGACATGCGCCAGATCGATGCGGGAATGGCCTTCTGCTGCCTCCCGTGCTTTCGGCAGGATCAGTTTCCGCAGGCTGAGCGTGCTACCGTGAATGATCTGGGTCGGTGTCTGAAGAAAGGGTTCACGGACTTCTACGCCGCGGATGGAAAGCCTGCCATCTGGCATCGGGCGGGGGTGCCCCAGCCGCATCCGGGAGGCGCGCAGGGTGATGGATCCGTCACGCAGAGTGATATCTGTCAGGGTGGCGCCGAGAGCGAGGATGGACGGTGTGGCGGTTCCGTAAGTGAATGTGGTTCCGGGCGGAAGGGCCGCCCGGAAGCTCGAAAGACCGCGGACCAGCTCCATATGGGCTTCGTGATGAACACCGGCCAGGCCGATCACAGCCGTTACTGAAATCAGGCTCGCCGCGAGCCAGGGTTTTTTCACGTTGATGTTCCTGTCTAAACGGCCCCGCACAGGCGTCGGGCGTGAACGTTCTGTGTGGCCGCAGGATACCATTGTCGTGACATGGAGCAATGCGGACCTCGTTTTTGTTGCGGTAATGGGATACCATATTGCCAAAAATGGCTGAAAACTGCTGCGAATCACATAATTCAATGTGTGAACGGGGCTTGACGCGCGCGCCGCAGACGGCAATAAGGCCCCACCTGATCCGCCTCGTGGGGAAGGAGGGTGTCTTCGGACATCGTTTTGACCGCAGGCGCCATCCACGGTGCGGCCTTTGTGGGCGCACCCCAAGCTGGAATGTCACTAATGAAGACCACACGTTCGCTGAAGCCAGCGGAGGTGACGAAGAACTGGGTGCTGATCGACGCCGAAGGGCTCGTTCTCGGCCGTCTCGCCACCATCATCGCCACCCGCCTGCGCGGAAAGCACAAGCCGCAGTTCACCCCGCACGTTGATTGCGGCGACAACATCGTCGTCATCAACGCCGAGAAGGTTGTCCTTACGGGCAACAAGGTCGGGCAGAAGCTGTTCCACTACCACACGGGTCACCCGGGTGGAATCAAGGAGCGCACCATCACGCAGCGTCTCACGGGCAAGCACCCGGGTGAAGTTGTCGAGAAGGCTGTCGAGCGCATGATCACCCGTGGTCCTCTGCAGCGCGCCCAGATGAAGCACCTGTATGTCTATGCCGGTTCCGAGCACCCGCATGACGGCCAGAAGCCCGTCAAGCTGGACGTTGCTGCGATGAACCGCAAAAACACCGTAACCCACGAGTCGTAAGGCCTGTATCATGTCCGAGACCCAAGAGCGCACCGGCACGCTGCAGGACCTTGCGAGCGTTGCTCCTGCCGTTACCTCCAACGCTGCCCCGGTTCACGAAGTCAAGCGTGACGCCCAGGGCCGTTCCTACGCAACCGGCCGTCGTAAGGACGCCGTGGCCCGCGTATGGATCAAGCCTGGCAAGGGTGACATCATCGTCAACGGCCGTCCGGTCACGACGTATTTTGCCCGCCCGGTCCTGCGTATGCTTCTCACGCAGCCGTTCCTGATTTCCGATCGTTACAACCAGTTCGACGTGTATTGCACGGTCGCTGGTGGCGGTCTGTCCGGTCAGGCTGGCGCCGTCCGTCACGGTATCTCCCGTGCGCTGACGTATTACGAGCCGAGCCTGCGCGGCATTCTGAAGGCTGCTGGCTTCCTGACGCGTGACAGCCGTATCGTCGAGCGTAAGAAGTACGGCCGTGCGAAGGCACGTCGTTCTTTCCAGTTCTCGAAGCGCTAATTTTTCAGTCTTCCCGGACGACGAAAAGCCCGGCCAGAAATGGCCGGGTTTTTTTGTGCTCTGATTTTGGGGGTGGTAGATATTTTAATTTCGTAAAAAAATCTAAAAAAGAAATAATCTTCCGTATCGCCAGCGTGAGCCATGTATGGCAGAGTGCGTCCGCTGTTTTAAAAGACCATAATCTTCGGAAGTGTTTTCCCATGACGCCTTTCATCATCGAAAAAACCGAAACCCCGACCGATCCCGTGAAGCGGACGGAACTGCTGGCCAATCCGTCCTTTGGGCGTGTCTTTACCGACCACATGGCCATCATCCGCTATTCCGCAGACAAGGGTTGGCATGATGCGAAAATCACGCCGCGCCGCCCCCTGAGCATTGATCCGGCCTCGACGGTTCTGCATTACGGGCAGGAGATCTTCGAGGGCATGAAGGCCTATCGGGAAAAGGACGGCCATGTCGCCACGTTCCGCCCGGAAGCCAACGCAGCGCGCTTTGCCGAATCCGCACGTCGTATGGGAATGGCGGAACTGCCAGAAGACCTGTTTGTGCAGGCCGTTGATGAACTGGTGCGCGTGGACCAGGACTGGGTGCCGTCTGGAGAGGGGCAGAGCCTCTATCTGCGGCCGTTCATGATTTCCAACGAGGTCTTCCTCGGCGTGAAGCCAGCGAACGAATATCTGTTCATCGTCATCGCCTGTCCGGTCGGAGCTTATTTCGGTTCCGGTTGTGTGTCCGTCTGGGTGTCTGAAAACTATACGCGGGCTGCGATCGGTGGCACGGGTGAAGCCAAGTGCGGCGGCAACTACGCCGGCAGCCTGATCGCTCAGGCTGAAGCGAAGGAGAAGGGCTGCGATCAGGTCCTCTTCCTTGATGCGCGCGAGCGTCGTTTCGTCGAGGAAATGGGCGGCATGAACGTGATGTTCGTTCGCAAGGACGGCAAGATCGTCACGCCGCCTCTGGGCGGGACCATTCTGCGCGGTATCACCCGTAACAGCCTGATCCAGCTTGCTGCCGATCAGGGAATTGAGGTGATTGAAGAGCCTGTCGAGATCGACGAGCTTTTTGAAGGTGCGGCCTCGGGCAAATATACGGAAGCGTTTGCCTGCGGCACGGCGGCGGTTCTCTCGCCGATCGGCAGGTTCGTCCGTCCGTCGGGCGAGGCTGTGTTCGGGGATGGAACAACGCCCGGCCCGATCTCCCAGAAGCTCAAGAAAACCCTGACGGATGTGCAGGGCGGCCGGACGAATGACGTCCATGGCTGGATTCACCGTATTTCCTGAAGTCTGCCAGCCGGGTTCATAACGAGCCCGGCTTTTCAGTCTCGATCAATCCATCCCGCCCGGATCGCAGCATCAAGCTGCTCGGGCGTGTCGATGTCGAAGCCGAGTTCGGGAGCGTGGAGGAAAGCCGGTGTGGTTGCGCCGTTTTTCCAGATCTGGCGCAGGCCGGTATCACCGCGCAGATCGGCAAGGCGTAGTTGCGTTGCAGGGCTGAGCAGGACTGGGATGCCTCGACCTTCCTCTCCATAAGCTGTGACGACATCCGTATGATTGTTGCCCTGTCTGACAAGGGTGTTGAGATGCTCGCATGTCAGACATGGCTGATCCGTGCCGGCAATCAACAGGAGGCCCGGATCTGTTCCAAGCGCCTGGTATCCGCATTGGAGCGAAGACGCCATGCCGGTTTTCCAGTCGTCATTCTGCACAAGAACACTGTCGAGACCCGCGAGAGCCTGACCTGTCTCTGTGGCCGCGCCACCCGTCACGACAACAAGGCGCTCCGGCCCTGTTGCTAGTAGGAGTTCTGCGATATGGCGCACCAGTGGGACGCCATTGACCGTCAGAAGCTGCTTGGGCCGTCCGAGCCGTGTGCTGCCCCCTGCGGCCAGAAGAAGAGCCGAGTGGCGGTTCATTGAGGCTGCTTTGCGATCATCTGGGCCAGAATGGAGAGTGCGATTTCCATGGGAGCCTGTGCGCTGATCTCCAGCCCGGCGGGCAGGTGCAGTCGGTCAAAGGCTTCGGCAGGGACGCCCGCTGCTCTTAGCGCCTCAAGGCGCCCGGGAATTTTGCGGCGACTGCCGAGAATACTGACGCAGAAAGCGTCTGATTTCAGCGCATGTGCCGTCAGCATCAAATCGGAATGAGCATCGTGGGTGAGGCTGTAAACCGCCGTCCATCGGTCCAGTGGCAGCGTAGGGAGGGCAGCCTCCAGATTTCCCCGCAAATAACGGGTCGGGGGCAGTCCCGGAGGAGGTTCGGGCGGTCCGTAGGGCCGGATCAGAATGGTTTCGAGTCCCATGATGGTGGACAGGCTCAGGATCGCGAGCGTGACCGGATCTCCCCCTGCCAGAACCAGTTTTATGGGCGGCAGGTAGGAACGGAAGAAACGGCCTGCTTCCTGTCCTGTAGGGCGCCCTTCGTCCCGGAACGTCATGCTTCCGCTGTCGAGATCCGTGACAAGGGTGATGGGGCGGCGGTTATCCCGTGCGGTTTTGCGGGCAGCAACATGAGCAGCGAGATCAGGGATCGTGCGCACGAAAATACCGATCCGCCCGCCACAGGTCAGCTGGATGTCCAGAACCGGACTGCCTGCGCCATAATCCAAAGTTCGGGGCTGTCCATCCTTCAGACATTCCAGCGCCTCGACGCGCACGGCTGCTTCTACACAGCCGCCCGACACATAGCCCTGGACCTCTCCGTCTTCGCAGATCGCCATTTCACTTCCCAGCGGGCGGGGCGAAGAGCCCGTGATGCTGACCAGTGTTGCCAGAGCCGCCCTTTTCCCGTCTGCGACCCAGCGTTCCAGTGTGGGAAGCAGATCGTCTGTCAGACCATAGTCCGGCCACTGGGGAAGGGGAGAGAGCTGTGCCGCGTCCGTCATGGGGGTCCCTGATGCGCTTTGAAGGCGTCAGGGTAACGCCAAAGACGATTATGACATACCCTTTCACCCACAGACTGTTGATCCGTGGGCCATGAGGTCTATATCGGCAAGGAACGCGGCGTCGGCATTTCAGCCAGCGCAACACACGCGCCAGCGACCGGAGCGGAAATGAGTGATCTCCTGAGCGTTACACGGGCCATGGAACTGCTGCTGGATTATGGCGGCAGCTTCGGGACCGAGACCGTGGATCTGACGATGGCGGCCGGTCGCGTCCTTCAGCAGACGATCCATGCCGAGCGCGCCCAGCCGCCTTATGATCGTGTGATGATGGACGGCATTGCCTATCGTCACGGCAGCGGCCAGACGCTGGTCTCGCACGGGATTCAGCGCGCCGGTGCACCGGGGCAGGTCTTGCCGGACGGTCCTGTCTGTCTGGAAGTGATGACGGGCGCGGTCTTGCCGGAAGGGGCGGATACCGTCGTTCCGGTCGAGCGTCTTGTCCGTGAAGGACGGCTGATCCGATTTGAAGAGGGCTATGAGCCGCGCAAGGGCCAGTTCATCCATCGCCGGGGTTCCGATTGTGCCGCTGGCACGGAACTTCTGACGCCGGGGCGTCGGCTGGATGGTCCGGCGCTGGCAGTTCTTGCGGGGAATGGGCATGCGCAGGTCAGCGTGTCGCGGATTCCTTCCATCGGGATCGTGGCGACGGGCGACGAACTCGTGGATGTGGGCGCTCCTGTGCGGGACTGGGAAATCCGCCGCTCCAACGAATTCGCCTTGACCGGCGCGCTCCTGTCACGCGGGTTCAACTGCATTGAACGCTCCGTCGTTCCCGACGATCTCGCGGAGACAATCGTGGCGTTGCGCGAACAGCTCTCGCGGCATGATGTTCTGATCCTGAGCGGAGGCGTTTCGATGGGGGCGTTCGATCACGTCCCCAAGGCACTGTCGAAGATCGGGGTCGAGCGGGTGTTCCACAAGGTGGCGCAGCGTCCGGGCAAGCCGTTATGGTTCGGGGTCGGGCCGGAAGGGCAGCGCGTTTTCGGACTGCCGGGTAACCCGGTTTCCGCCACGACCTGTGGAGTGCGTTACGTCATGCCGATGCTTCTGGCCGGGCAGGGGCTGAGCCGCCCCGAACCCTACAGGGTCATGCTGGACGCCGATGCCGAACTGATCCCGACGCTGACGCGTTTTCTGCCTGTAAAACTCCATCATGATGCGACGGGGCAGGCACGCGCAACGCCGTGTCCAATGCCAACATCCGGGGATTTCAGCTTTCTAGCTTCAACGGACGGGTTTGTGGAACTGTCGCGCGGGGATGGTGTGTCGCCCCGTGGAACGGCCGTGTTGTTTCATGGCTGGTAACGCCCTGACCGATCGCTTCAGCCGTCCGTTGCATGATCTGCGGATCTCCGTGATGGATCGGTGCAATTTCCGTTGCCCGTACTGCATGCCGGAAGCAACCTATCACGAGCATTTCCGCTTTCTGGAGCCCAAAGAGCGTCTGAGCTTCGAGGAAATCGAACGCGTGGCGCGCGTGGCCGTATCGCTCGGGGTGCGCAAACTGCGCCTGACAGGCGGCGAGCCACTTCTGCGTCCGAAGCTGCCGGACCTCATAGCACGTCTGGCGTCCATCCCGGGCGTGGAAGATGTTGCTCTGACCACGAACGGCGTTCTGCTGGAGCGGCATGTTCGGGAATTGAAAGCGGCGGGGCTGAATCGTGTAACGGTCAGTCTCGACAGTCTGGACCCGGCGGTTTTTGCGCGGATGAGCGGAGGCCGCGCGCAGCTTGAGCCGGTTCTGGAGGCCATCGATAGCGCTGCGCAGGCAGGTTTTTCAGGCGGCGTGAAACTGAACACCGTCATCCAGCGCGGCCTGAACGATACAGGCGTCGAAGCACTGGCCGAACGTTTCCGCCACAGTGGCGTCGTGCTGCGGTTCATCGAATACATGGATGTCGGAACGCGCAATCACTGGGAGCGGGCGGAAGTGGTTCCGTCGCGTGAACTGCTGGAACGGCTTGACGCCCGTTGGCCGCTCGAACCGGTCGACGCGCATTATCGCGGGGAAGTGGCACAACGATACCGCTACTGCGACGGGGGCGGAGAAGTCGGGTTTATTTCTTCCGTCACAGCGCCGTTCTGCGGAGACTGTTCCCGCGCACGTCTCTCGTCGGAGGGGCAGATTTATACCTGCCTGTTCGCGTCGGAAGGGACGGATCTGCGGACGCTTCTGCGGAGCGACGAAGGCGATACGGCCCTGCATGCGCTTCTGGCCAAGGTGTGGCGCCAGCGGACGGACAGGTATAGTGAGGAGCGGGCTGCGTCTACGGACGCACCAGCACGTCGCCGCATTGAGATGAACTATATCGGCGGTTAGAAACGGTAGTCGGATCGGGAGATCGAACACGATGAAAACGCTCACCCATGTCAACGAGCACGGCGAAGATCCGCGCATGGTCGATATCAGCGGCAAAGACGTGACCGAGCGCAGCGCCCATGCGCAGGCCCGTCTGGTTTTCCCGTCCGACATGGCGCGGACGCTGTCTGACGCCGGGTTCATGACGGCCAAGGGCGCTGTTCTGACCGTGGCGCAGATTGCGGGCGTGATGGGTGTGAAATCGACATCGCAGCTCATTCCGCTGTGTCATCCGCTGGCCCTTAGCGGCTGCCGGGTGGATATCACGATCGAGGGCGACGAGGCGGTGATTGACTGTCGCGTGTCGTGCAAGGGGCGGACAGGTGTGGAAATGGAAGCCCTGACCGGCGCGTCCGTGGCGGCGCTTACGATCTACGACATGTGCAAGGCCATGTCCCATGACATGGTCATCCGCGAGGTCCGGCTGATGGGCAAGGCAGGCGGCAAGCGCGACTTCCAGAGGATCGAATCGTGAAGCCACTTTACGGCCTGATCCTTGCGGGTGGGGCCAGCAAACGCATGGGGACGGACAAGGCCGCGCTCACCTATAACGGCAAGCCGCAGCTTCAGGCCGCATTCGATGTCCTGTCGCCTCTGGTGGAAAACTGTTTCGTCTCGGTGCGTCCGGACCAGACGGAAAATCCTCTTCGGGCGGATTTTCCCCAGATCGTCGATTCAGTAGAAATCGACGGCCCGGCGGCCGGTCTGCTGTCCGCGCATCTGGCTCATCCGGATGTCGCCTGGCTGGTGCTGGCCTGCGATCTGCCGATGCTGGATCGGGGCACGTTGGAGAACCTGATCGCAAGGCGGGAGGCCACAGACGTCGCAGTTGCCTATCGCAGCGAACATGACGGTCTGCCGGAGCCGCTCTGTGCCATCTGGGAGCCCGAGGCGCTCGATCGTCTGGAACAGCAGGTTCTGGATGGCCGGACCTGCCCGCGCAAGCTGCTGATCAACAGTCCGACAAAGCTGCTGGAGCCTTATGCCCGTGGCGCGCTCGACAATATCAACACGCCCGAGGAACGCGAGGATGCGACCCGGCGTCTGGAACACCCGACAGGAGGGCCGATGATTCGCCTGACACTGGAATATTTCGCACAGCTCCGGGAGTTGGCCGGCAGGCGCGAGCAGACGCTTGAGACTACATGCGCAACCGTCGGGCCGCTTTACGAGGAACTGCGTGCGACATACGCCTTTCCTTTCGAAGCCTCGAAGCTCCGTGTGGCGATCAATGGTGATTTCGCGCCCTGGACGCAGCCCCTCAAGGACGGAGACCACATCGTGTTCATTCCGCCGGTGACGGGAGGATGAGCCGCTTTCGGATGGCGTCTGAGCCCGTGGATCTGAACCTGCTGCGTGAAGATCTGCATCTGGCCGAGGCGGGTGGCTTCTGCACCTTTGAAGGCTGGGTCCGTAACAGGAATGACGGCCGCCCCGTGGACGGTCTGGAATATGAATCCTACGAAGCGCTGGCGCAGCTTGAGGGCGAACGGATCGTCGTAGAAGCGCTGGAACGTTTCGAGATCAGCGCGGCCGTGGCCATGCACCGGACGGGTAGTCTGAAGGTCGGGGAGGTCGCCGTCTGGATCGGTGTTTCAGCCCCGCACCGCGACGCAGCATTCCGGGCCTGCCGCTACATCATCGACGAGATCAAGCACCGTGTTCCTGTCTGGAAGAAGGAACATTATCTGGATGGGGATGCCGAATGGGTGGCGTGCCATCATTGCCAGACGGCGCCCCGTGCCTCCGAAACGGATGCTCATGACCACGATCATGGACAGTGTGGCCATCACCACCACTGAGTGGGCCTGACTGCGGAGCAGAAGCTTTCTGTTCCGCAGCGTTTTTTTGAGTTGTAATTGCAAATCATTCTCAATTAGGATGAATCCGGTCCTGCTGATTCGGAGTTATCCCCATGACACGGCTGTCGCTTTCCCTGTCCGATCTCTGCTGCTGTGAACGGCTGGCGCTGTGGAGCATCCGCTGCCTCATCAGCCATTACCGTTTGCCAAACTGCCCTGAGACAAAAACGACCGACGGCCTGTTCCCGGTCTGCTTCCGCCCGGCGCTCGATGCTGCGGAAGGGGCCTTCTCGGACGCCGTTCATCTTCTGAATGTTGCGGGACAGCCGGGGCTCGCGGTGAACGCGCCGGGCATGCAGTCCCTGACGGTTTTGGAAGAGCGTTTCCTGCGCGGGATCGTCGCGGCCCAGAATGAAGGCCAGCGTGACGTTTTCGTCCTGCTGGCAGAAGTCTTTCCCGATCGCTTCGTACAGGGCTGTCTTGCCACGGCCCTGACGCTCCTGGCGGATTGTCTCGCCGGAGCAGGGCATTGGCTCCCCAAGACCTTGTTGAAAGACGAGACGACGATTTCAGGCGGCGGAGCATTGTCGTCGATCAGCCGCTGGCGCTCCGTCAGCCCGTCGCGGATGCGCGTCCTGTGGCCGCAGGATAGCGGCCCTCTCCAGCGTGAGAGAGCGCCCGAAGCGAACCGGGTGATGCACTGATGATGTCGCTGGGCAGGCGCACTGCCCGGAACGGCGTTGCATCACGCATTCCGGGCTTTGAGGAGCTGGAACATATGACGGTCTGTCTGTTGCTGCTGCTCGCAGGCGTGGTTGGGTTCTGCTGGCTGGCCTGCGTCAATCTTGAAATTTCCGCCGACGACCTCCTGTCCGCACTGGGGTACCAGTCTGGTCTGGAAGAGACGTTCAGGGGGTAGACCGTCTCCGGCCCACGGATGGACCGGAGACGCCGTTTTCAGATGTAATATTCGGTCAGCGGCGGAAAGCCGTTGAAACCGACAGAGCAGTACGTCGAGACATACGCGCCGGTAGCGAGAATCTCGACGCGATCGCCACATTCGAGCGAATCCGGCATCGGGATGCGGTTCTTCTCGTACATGATATCCACACCATCGCAACTCGGACCGGCCACGACACATGGCGAACGGGTGCTGTCTTCTAAATCGCGGGAGGTGCGGAACGTGTAACGGATGGCCTCGCCTTCCGTCTCCGCCAGTCCACCAAAACGGCCGATATCGAGATAGACCCAGCGCGGATCGGTGACGGCACCGCCACGTCGGCTGACGAGAATGACCTCGCTCGACACGACCCCCGACTGTCCAACCATGTAGCGGCCCGGCTCCAGCAGAATTTCCGGCGCACCATCCGGGAAATGCGTCTTGAGGGACGTATGGATCGTGTCTGCGAAATCCTGAACGGAAGGGACGTTCTCGCGGTAATGCGTCGGGAAGCCGCCACCCAGATTGAGCATCTGAAGGTCCACGCCCTGCGCGCGCAGATCATGATACAGGCCAGCCGCCTTGGCGATGGCGTGATCATAAGCCGCAACGCCGGTTTGCTGGCTGCCGACATGGAAGGACAGGCCATAAGGCTTCAGGCCGAGTTCGCGTGCGCGCAGCATGAGCGTGCGGGCATTGTTCAGCGTGGTGCCGAACTTGCGTGACAGGGGCCAGTCGGCACCTTCGTTCTCGACCGCGAGGCGGCAGAAAACGCGTGCGCCAGGCGCATGCTTGCCGAGCTTTTCCAGCTCTTCGATGCTGTCGAACACGAACAGGCGGATGCCCAGATCGTAGGCTTCACGGATCCATTCCGGCTTCTTCAGCGTATTGCCGTAAGAGATCCGGTCCGGTGTTGCGCCGGCATCGAGACACATGCGGATTTCCGCAATGGAGGCGGCGTCGAAGGAAGAGCCCAGCCCGACGAGGCGTTCGAGAATGGCCGGAGCCGGGTTGGCCTTGATGGCGTAATAGATTTTCGCTTCCCCGAGCGCATCGTGCAGGGCACGGTAATGCGCGCCCACGACGTCGAGATCGACGACGAGGCAAGGGGTTGCCGGCTTCTGCTCGGCAAGGAAGCGTGAGATTTTGGGAGTCATGACACTCAATTCCCAGAACCGGACTCGTCAGGGAACGATATCGCCCTGCGAGTGTGTTGCGAAACGGTCGAACGGACCGGCGAATAGCGGGAATCCGTAACGGGTGGACTCCTGAAGGCCAGAACGCTTGACGTCGTTGCGTAACCTCGAGTGGGCCAGTGGCACGTGCGTTGCTGCGTGAGGCGGGCATATGGGACCAAATGCCCTGTCGTGCAACCGCTAATTTTGCATTGTGATGCTTTTGCCAATATTGGTGAGCTGAATCAGGGCGAATTCGGAACGCTGAAGGCATCTTCCGCGTAGGTACATGCTCATGTCGTTCGATCTAGACTGTCATGAGCGCGACCGCTGCCCCAACAGGACACTGCCGAGGAAACCCTGCGTGAGTTTGACATCCGAATCTGCGACCCTTTCCGGCTCCCGGGTCATGCCGGAACAAGCTGTATCTTCGGAGTCGGGACAATCACCTGCTGCTACGGATGCCGCTGATCCGAATGTCGCATCATCCCAGAACAGACTGCATCATGCCGCCTGGCGGGTCGTTGCCAAGCATCTCTTCGCCGAAGTCGGCTCCAGCCAGACTTCGCTCTCTGCGGCGGGATGTGCGTTTTACGCCACGCTGTCGCTTTTCCCGGCCATCTCCAGCCTGATTTCCCTTTATGGTCTGGCCTTTGATCTTCAGTCGGTCGAACCCCAGCTCGAAGTGCTGAGGCATCTCCTGCCGCCATCGGCCTATGCCCTGATCGGTGACCGGATTCACGAACTGATTTCCCAGCCCCACTCGTCGCTGACAATTGGTCTGATCTTCTCGCTGGCGGTGGCCCTGTGGTCCGCTTCGGCCAGTACGAAGTCGATCCTCTCCGCATTGAATATGGCCTATAATGCGCAGGAAACGCGGAGTTTTCTGAAGTTTCAGGCTGTCGCGCTGTCAACTACGCTGACGGCTATTGTGGGCGCTGCGCTCACTCTGGCGCTGATGGTGGCAGCACCCGCGCTCGTGGATTACCTGCCGCGCCATGTCAGTTTCCTCAGCGATCCGCCATTCCCGGTGAATTTTCTGCTGTCCTACGGCGCGCCAATGATCGTGCATACGCTTGCGCCGGTTCTGATGCTGCTGTTCGTCTTTATTGCCGTGACGCTGCTGTACCGCTTTGCGCCGTGCCGCGTGCATACAGAATGGCGCTGGATCTTTCCGGGCTCGATCCTTGCGACGATCCTGTGGGTCGCAACGTCTCTTGGCTTTTCATGGTATGTCGCGCATTTCGCCAGCTATGGCGCGACATATGGGCCTCTCGGCGCTGTCGCAGCCATCATGATGTGGCTTTTCGTAAGCGCGTATGTCGTGCTGTTCGGAGCAGAGCTGAACGCCAGCCTTGAGGCCCGGGCCGGTAAAAGTCAGGCCGTGCCCCCGGAAGAAACAAGTCTGGCCTGAAGATCAGGCCAGACGTTCAGCGTCAGTGGTGATGGTGCGGGATACGCTGTGATGCGCTGCCCCGCGGAGAGGCAGGGGCTATATTGGTGCCTGAGGCTTCAATCGCCTGTGCGCTGGTATCTGACGGATCGGCTTCCGCCACTTCAGGCTCGGAGCTGGACTGCGGGGAGGGAACCGCTTCCGTCATTTTCGCGATCGTCACATGCGCCGTTCCTGCGCCCAGCATGCCGATTTTCGCGGCCGCAGCGTGGGACAGATCTATGATGCGACTGTTGAAGGGGCCACGGTCATTGACCGTCACCACGACCGACCGTCCCGTATCCTGTGACGTCACGAGCAGCTTCGTCCCGATGGGAAGGGAAGGGTGTGCGGCGGTCAGATCATTGGTATTGAATGTCGCGCCGCTTGCGGTGCGCCGTCCGTGGAAATGCCGTCCGTACCAGCTTGCCATGCCATGCTGGGACCACGCATGTGCGGCCTGATGGGCCCGGTTGGAGAGTGCCGCCCGAACGGAGTTTGCCCAGCTTGTTCTCGGCGTACCATCAACGGCGGACTCGTCACTCGCATGTGCGGTGTGATGACCGGCCAGACCTGCAAGCGCTACGGCAAATGTCATGCTGCGCAGGGGGATGAAGCCTAGGGGATTGCGAAGGGCAGACAGGTTGAAGCGCACTATATCAGGTTCTTCTCCAGTGGACGGGACGGGCTCAGATTGGTCCTGATAGCACAAAAATGCTGCCCTGTCGCCTTTTGGACACCCTGAAGACGGCAGCAATAGGGCAATGACGCTTTCATGACAGCTTCGAAAGTGCTATCGCGCGGCCAGATGAAACGCCCTCTGATCACCGTTCTCAACGGTCCGAATCTCAATATGCTGGGTCTTCGCCAGCCCGGAATCTATGGCCACGCCACGCTCGACGATGTCGAGCAGGTGTGCATTCAGGCTGCCGAACGGCTTGATGTTGCCATTGATTTCCGCCAGACGAACGGAGAGGGTGAGCTTGTGTCCTGGGTTCAGGAGTGTCGCGGCCGTGCAGACGGAATCGTGATCAATCCCGCAGCTTATGGACACACCTCGATTGCCCTGCTCGATGCGCTTCTGGCGGTCGAACTGCCGGTGGTTGAGGTTCATATTTCCAATATTCATCGCAGGGAGCCGTTCCGTCATCACACCTACGTCTCGCAGGCCGCCATCGGCGTGATCTGTGGCCTCGGCGTCAGGGGATATGCGCACGCGCTTCAGGCAATAACCGACATGATCGAAGACGAAGGATGAGCCGTATGCTCGTGGACAAGGATGCCATCCGGGCATTGGCCGATATTCTGACACAGACCGGCCTGACCGAAATCGAGATTTCCGAAGCGGACAGCCGTATCCGCGTGGCGCGCAACGTGAACGTGGTGCAGGCTGCTGCTCCGGTGCAGGCTGCTGCGGCACCCGCGGCTCCGGCTGTTGCCGCCGCTGTTGCGGCTCCGGCCGATCCGGCCAAGCACCCGGGCATGGTGCCAAGCCCTATGGTGGGCGTTGCCTATCTGACGCCCGATCCGTCCTCTCCGCCGTTCGCCGTCGAAGGCCAGACGGTGACTGCGGGTCAGACGATCATGCTCATCGAAGCCATGAAGACCTTCAACCAGATCAAGGCCCCCCGCGCCGGCACCCTGACGAAGTTCCTTGTCGAATCCGGTCAACCAGTCGAATTCGGCGAAGCACTGGCGATCATCGAGTAATGATTTCCAAGGTCCTCATTGCCAACCGGGGTGAGATCGCGCTGCGGATCCAGCGCGCCTGCCGCGAGATGGGCATCAAAACCGTTGCCGTGCATTCGACGGCAGACGCCGATGCGATGCATGTGCGCCTTGCGGACGAAGCCGTCTGCATCGGTCCGCCGAGCGCGCGCGACTCCTATCTGAATGTTGCCGCCATCCTTTCGGCTGCGATGATCACGGGAGCAGACGCCATTCATCCCGGTTATGGCTTCCTGTCGGAAAATGCCGAGTTTGCCGAGATCGTGGAAGAACACGGTCTCGCGTTCATCGGCCCGACCGCCGAACATATCCGCACGATGGGCGACAAGATCGCTGCCAAGACGACCATGCGCGCGCTCGGTGTGCCGCTGGTGCCGGGGTCCGATGGCGGTCTGGCCGACTTGCAGGCCGCGCGTGAAGTTGCGGACAAAGTCGGCTATCCGGTCCTCATCAAGGCTGCTGCCGGTGGCGGCGGACGTGGGATGAAGGTCGCGATGACGGCGGACGACATCGAGGAAGCCTGGTCGGTGGCCCGTGCCGAAGCCCGTGCGGCTTTCGGCAATGACGAGGTCTATCTCGAGAAATATCTCAACCGTCCGCGTCACATCGAGCTTCAGATCCTTGGCGATGCGCATGGCAATGTCGTGCATTTCGGCGAGCGTGACTGTTCGCTCCAGCGCCGTCATCAGAAGCTGCTGGAAGAAGCCGGTTCACCGGCCCTGACGGACGCCGAACGTGAGGAAATTGGCCGCACCGCGACCGAGGCTCTTTCGCGCATGGGCTACCGCAATGCGGGCACGCTGGAGTTCCTGTATCAGGACGGCCAGTTCTGCTTCATCGAGATGAACACGCGTCTTCAGGTTGAGCACCCGGTGACGGAGATGGTCTGCAACGTGGATCTCGTGCGTGAGCAGATCCGCATCGCCTCTGGTGAACCGCTTGGGTACACGCAGTCGGACATCAAGATGTCCGGGCATGCGATTGAGTGCCGCATCAATGCGGAAGATCCGGAGACCTTCATGCCGAGCCCCGGTACGATCAAGGTGTTCCATGCTCCGGGTGGTCTGGGTGTGCGGATGGACAGCGCCATTTACGCTGGCTATCGCATCCCGCCTTACTACGACAGCATGATCGCCAAGCTGATCGTGCATGCCCCCACGCGCGCCGAAGCCATTGCCCGCATGCAGCGTGCTCTGGACGAATGTGTGGTGGATGGCGTGAAAACGGTCATTCCGCTCCATCAGAAAATTCTGGCTGACCCTTCTTTCCAGAAGGGGGATTACACCATCCACTGGCTGGAAAATTTCGTTGCTGCCCAGCAGGCAGGAAAGTAAACCGGAGTCACCTATGAGTTACGCGGAAACCATTATCCTCGATATCCGGATCGGGCAGGTGCCTGTGGTGGTTTCCGCGCTCACGGGGCGTGACGGGCTTGGCGTCTGGGTCAGCGAGATCGGTGTGCTCAACCGGGTTGTCCTGTTCCGGACCGCCGACACCTATGCCGGTCTTCTGGATGGGCGACCCGAGCTTCTTGCTGCGATCCCCAAAGACGCTATTCAGAGCGTTGATGTCACAAGCTGGCGCCTCATTTCGCCCCTGCTTCCTGCCGGGGCGCACGGTGGCGTTTATGAATGGCGCTGCTACGAGATGAAGCTGGGGCAGGTTGGGGATGTGGAGGGAGCCTTTGTGGCGTCCCTCCCGCCACGGCTGGAGCTTTCCGGGCTGGTCTGCGGGATGGTTTCTGTCGAAGGGACACCACGGCTGGCCCATATCTGGCCCTACGCAGACATGAATGCGCGTATGGAGATCAGGGCTCAGGCTGTTGCGAGCGGGATCTGGCCACCTAAGGTCGCAAGCCATCTGAACATTATGGAAAATGCGATTCTGCTTCCGGCCAAAGATTCCGCTTGGCGTTAAGACGGTACGAACAACATAGAAAAAAGCGGTGAGGCTTGAGCCTGCACCGCTTTTTTTATGCCTTAGGCCCTGCTTCGAAAAATTACTTCTTGGCGGCTGTCGGAGCAGCAGGAGCCAGTGTTTCGATCGTGCTTTCGGAAACGAATACAACCGACTCCAAAGCCTGTGTCAGCGCAGCGACAGCCTCCTGAGGGTTATGCCCTTCGGTGAAGACGGTTGCCCGATAAACCGCACCCTGCACCGGTGTAAGCGGGGCCAGCGCCATAATGAAATCTGCATCGGCTCCGACGACCTGCATGGTCTGGGCAGCCTGATCCGTATTGCCAGACTTCAACTGCGCATTTGCGGTGGCGACCGCAGCTTTCTTTTCAGGAGCCAACGTCTCGCTCACGACGAACTCACCGCCGACTGGAAGCCAGTCCGTTTGTCCGACGACAGGCTGATGGTTGGCGATAACGGGATGCTGCGGAGCAGGATGGAGATCGTTTTCGGCAGCCTGAAACTTTTTGTCAGCCTTTTCCGCGGCGGCAAGACGTTTCTGGGCATCATAAAGTGCCGGAATGGCGGCTTCGGTCTTGCCGGTCGTCTGGAGAATGTCACGAGCCTTCAGAATATCCTGAAAGGCGCGCTGTCCGTCAGCAGAAAGATGATGGAAAGCGCGGTGAGCCTTGAATTTTTCCCAATGGGTATGAAGTGAATCAGCGCTGGCAAAAGGTGTTGCGCAAAGGATGGATGAAATCGCGGCGACGGCGGGAATGAATTTCATGATATTATCTCCGTGAATATTCTGTTCTGACCCTTAGCGGTATTTCATCAGGATAGATCAGACAAATTACCGATCATTTAATGACTGTCGGTCCATTTTGATATTTTTCAGAATCCTCTCCCATCAGGCAGGGTTTTCTCGCTGCGCGCTGACAGGTCCTGGGGATTGTGACTAACAGATGCAATTCTCTTTATTGCGCGCGGAGTTTAATTTTTAGAACTTATCGACACCATGAAATGATTTATTGAAATAAAAATGAGAATATTGGGGTTTTCATTTGGGGAATGGCTTGCCCTGAAGGAGGGCTTTCCGTATGAACGGGGCCTCAATCACGATACCGTGCCTTGCACCGTAAAGTCGGCCTTTCCGGAGTGCATTGCAGGCATCAGCCGAGTAGCGAGTATTTCCAGATGTCTCTGAATCCCGTCGTCGAGAGTGTGACTGCCCGTATCATCGAGCGTTCGAAAATCTCCCGGCGCCGGTATCTTGCTCTGATGGAGCGCAACCGGGCCAAAGGCGTGCTCCGGCCCAGACTCGCCTGCGGAAATCTGGCTCATGCGATCGCGGCTTCCAGCCCCGACAAGCCGGAGCTGATGCGTCCCACCGGGACCAATATCGGCATCATCACGACCTATAATGACATGCTTTCGGCGCATCAGCCCTATGGGCGCTACCCTGAGCAGATCAAGCTGTTTGCCCGTGAAGTCGGGGCAACCGCTCAGGTCGCGGGTGGTGCGCCGGCCATGTGTGATGGTGTGACGCAGGGGCAGGAGGGGATGGAACTGTCCCTGTTCTCCCGCGACGTGATCGCAATGTCCACGGCGGTCGGTCTGAGTCATGGGATGTTCGAAAGCGTGGCGCTGCTCGGGATCTGCGACAAGATCGTGCCGGGGCTTCTGATGGGCGCCCTGCGTTTTGGTCACCTGCCGACCATGCTGATCCCGGCCGGTCCGATGCCATCCGGCCTTCCGAACAAGGAAAAGCAGCGCATCCGCCAGCTCTACGTTCAGGGCAAGGTCGGACAGGCCGAACTGATGGAAGCGGAAAACGCCTCCTACCACAGCGCCGGAACCTGCACATTTTATGGAACGGCCAATACGAACCAGATGATGGTCGAAATCATGGGCCTGATGATGCCGGATTCGGCATTCATCAATCCCAACACGAAGCTGCGTCAGGCCATGACCCGTTCGGGCATTCACCGGCTGGCGGAAATCGGACTGAATGGCGAAGACGCCCGTCCGCTCGCGCAGTGTGTGGATGAAAAAGCGATCGTGAACGCTGCTGTCGGACTTCTGGCGACGGGTGGGTCGACCAACCATGCGATCCATCTCCCAGCGATTGCCCGCGCTGCGGGCATTCTGATCGACTGGGAAGACATCAGCCGTCTGTCTTCCGCTGTTCCGCTGATTACCCGCGTTTATCCGAGCGGCTCGGAGGACGTGAATGCGTTCAATCGCGTGGGGGGTATGCCAACGGTTATTGCCGAACTGTCGAGCGCCGGAATGCTGCATCAGGACATTCTCACGGTCTCGCGCGGCGGCTTCTCCGACTATGCGCGTCGTGCTTCGCTTGAAGGCGACGACCTCGTTTACAGCCGCGCAAAGCCGTCCACCGACACCGACATCCTGCGTGATGTGACAACGCCGTTCCGTCCGGATGGCGGTATGCGCCTGATGACGGGCAATCTGGGGCGTGCGATTTACAAGAGCAGCGCCATTGCGGCGGAACACCTGACGGTCGAAGCGCCTGCACGGGTGTTTCAGGACCAGCATGACGTCATCACGGCCTATCAAAATGGCGAACTTGAGCGTGACGTTGTCGTGGTCGTGCGTTTTCAGGGGCCGGAAGCCAATGGCATGCCGGAGCTGCACAAGCTGACCCCGACGTTGGGTGTGTTGCAGGACCGAGGCTTCAAGGTGGCGCTTCTGACGGATGGTCGTATGTCGGGCGCCAGTGGCAAGGTGCCAGCCGCCATTCATGTCGGCCCTGAAGCGCAGGTCGGCGGTCCGATCGCCCGCGTGCGCGACGGCGACATGATCCGCGTCTGCGCCGTGAACGGCCAGATCGAGGTACTGGTGGATGCCGCCGAATGGGACAGTCGCACGCCAGTCGCCCCGCCGCTCCCGGCATTGGGAACGGGCCGGGAGCTGTTCGCGCTGCTGCGTTCAGTGCATGATCCGGCCGAAGCGGGCGGGTCCGCGATGTTGGCCCAGATGGATCGCGTGATCGAAGCCGTCGGCGACGATATTCACTAAGGAAGATTTCTCATGATCGATACTGCCAAACTTGATGCCGTCATGAGCCGCTGTCCGGTCATGCCGGTGCTGGTGGTCAATGACGTGGCGCAGGCCCGTCCGATGGCCGAGGCTCTGGTGGCGGGTGGCCTGTCCACGCTGGAAGTCACGCTGCGGACGCCCTGTGCGCTCGAAGTCATCGAAGAAATGTCTAAGGTGCCGGGTGTCCTCGTCGGTGCGGGCACCGTTCTGAACCCGTCCGATATGGACCGTGCCGTGAAAGCGGGCGCGCGTTTCATCGTTAGCCCCGGCCTGACCGAGGCGCTCGTCAAGGCTTCCGTCGAGCACGATGTTCCGTTCCTGCCGGGTGTCGCCAATGCGGGTGACATTATGCGCGGTCTCGATCTGGGCCTGTCGCGCTTCAAGTTCTTCCCGGCTGTGACGAATGGCGGCATTCCCGCGCTGAAGAGCCTTGCCAGTGTTTTCGGCAGCAATGTCCGTTTCTGCCCGACGGGCGGCATTACGGAAGAGAGCGCCCCGGACTGGCTGGCCCTTCCGACCGTTTCCTGCGTCGGTGGCTCCTGGGTGACGGCGGGCGCGTTCGATGCGGACAAGATCCGTCAGCGCGCAACGGCCGCGGCCCTCCTGAAGGTCTGAACGCGCGCCAATAAACGGTTCACGGGGTCAGTGTTATGCTACGGCTTCCCGTGAACGTTTTATGAACAAATGGTTTGCGGGACGGCCTGAACCAGATCATAAGGGCGCGTGACTGGACGTTCCCATTTATTGATCGGCGGCTTTGCCGTGTTGTGTGCCATGCGCTGGCATGTGCTTTCCCCTGAGCCACTTTCCGTCTGCACGGGCCTGCTGGGTAGTCTTCTGCCTGACATTGATACCGAGCGCTCCATGCTCGGGAGCCGGGTAAAGATCCTTTCCCGCTTTCTGGCGAAAGCCTTCGGCCATCGTGGTCTGACGCATTCTGGCCTGATGCTGCTCGTGGCTGCGGCTGTCACGAATGGCCTAATGGGTCCTGAGAGTCTCCGCGGACCGTGGGGTGCCCTGCTGTTGGGAGCTGCGACGCATATAGCCGCCGACCTTCCGACAGGAGGGTGCCAGGTCTTCGCCCCTCTCAGCCGTTCGCGACTTTCGCTCTGGCCTTATGTCCGGACTGGCGGCATCGGGGAAATCATGCTTCTTGTGCCCATCCTCTGCCTTCTGGGCTGGGCAGGATTTTCCGGTAATGGCCCTGTTCCGGGCCATGTCCCTCCATCTGCGCATCACTCGCGGTTGCGCGGACATGTTTTGAAGGATATTTCATTCTCATCATGACACAGACCCGACTCCCCGTTCGCCGTGCCCTTCTCTCCGTTTCTGACAAAACGGGACTGATCGAACTGGGGCGTGCGCTCGCCGCCCACGGTGCGGAACTGCTTTCGACCGGGGGGTCCGCCAAGGCTCTTCGTGACGCCGGTCTGGCAGTCAAGGATGTCTCGGACCATACCGGTTTTCCGGAAATTCTGGACGGGCGGGTCAAAACCCTCGTGCCTCAGGTCCATGGTGGCATTCTCGGGCGCCGCGATCTTGCCGATCATGTTGCGCAGATGGCGAAGCATGACATTGCTCCGATCGATCTGGTCTGTGTGAACCTCTATCCGTTCGCTGCAACTGTCGCATCGGGGGCCGGTGACGAAGACTGCATCGAGAATATCGATATCGGTGGCCCCGCCATGATCCGTGCGGCTGCCAAGAACTTCGATCACGTCGCAATCCTGACGGATCCGCAGCAATATGCGGCGGTCATCGCATCGTTGGAGCAGGGCGGTACGGTGCTGGTCGAACGGCGCAGCTACGCGGCCTCCGCTTATGCTCATACAGCGGCCTATGACAGCATGATCTCCCGCTGGTTTGCCAAACAGGCCGGCGAGATTCTACCGCCTGTTCTGACTCTGAGCGGGACACGGGATGATCTGTTGCGTTACGGCGAAAACCCGCATCAGAAGGCGGCCTTTTATCGTGACGGCAGCCAGCGCGCCGGCGTGGCGAGCGCACGACAGCTGCAGGGCAAGGCGCTGAGCTACAACAACATCAACGACACGGATGCAGCGTTCGAGGCTGTCGCCGAGTTTGACGAGCCGACTGTCGTTATTGTCAAACATGCCAATCCATGTGGCGTGGCCTCTGCCGCAACGCTGGAGCAGGCTTGGATTGCGGCTTTACGCTGCGACCCCGTCTCGGCTTTCGGCGGTATCGTCGCCCTCAACCGGACGCTGGATGGCGCGACGGCGCAGAGGATCAGCAAGATCTTCACGGAAGTGATCGTAGCTCCCGATGCCGATGCGGAGGCCATTGAGGTCTTGGCAAAGAAAAAGAATCTGCGTCTGCTGCTCACGCAGGGTGTGCCCGATCCGACGGCCGAGGGATTGTCGTTCCGCTCAGTCGCAGGTGGTTTTCTGGCCCAGAGCCGTGATGCAGGCCGGGTGACGCAATCCGATCTCAAGGTCGTCACCAAGCGTGCGCCGACGGATCAGGAAATGAAGGATCTGCTGTTTGCGTTCCGCGTCGCAAAGCATGTGAAATCAAACGCCGTCATTTACGTCCGCAATGGCGCCACGGTCGGCATTGGCGCCGGGCAGATGTCACGTGTAGACAGCGCGCGCATTGCCGCGCGAAAGAGCGAAGATGCGGCAAAGGAAGCTGGAGAGCATGCTCCGCTGACAATCGGATCGGTTGCGGCGTCGGATGCGTTCTTCCCCTTCGCGGATGGTCTTGAGAGCGTCGTTGCGGCGGGTGCCGTGGCTGTCATTCAGCCAGGTGGCTCCATTCGCGATCAGGAGGTGATCGATGCGGCAGACGCAGCCGGGATCGCCATGGTATTCACCGGCATGAGGCATTTCAGACATTGAAAAAGCTCGCTTGCGCCAGCCTGGTTCTGGCTCTGTCCTTTTCTGCAGCGGAAGCTGCCCCCTGTGTCTATGACATGACGCCACTTCCGGTGACCAAGGGGACTGTCGCCAACATCACGCCCACCGGCGTGCAGCTCAGCGACGGTACGGCTGTCATCCTGCCCTCAGAGTTTCTGGCGCATATTCACCTGAACCAGAAACTGGCCGTTAGGGGACTGGTTGCAAAGACAACGCATACCGTTCAGGCTCTGGCCCTCGATGGTAATCCACCCATCTGCCCAAGCACGCCGGCGATCCCAAGAGGAGCCTTTCCAGGCTCGCCAGGATACGACACGATCCATCCCTGATCGGCCTACGTTTGGATGTAGTGTCGGGCAGTCGTTAAACGCTTTCTTTACGCTTCTTGTGCAATGATTTTCCGGATTGACCGATGCTGGCGGATCCGGAGGCACAAGTTCTTGTCACATGTCACGACATCCGCAGTTATGACGACCACTGGCCTCAGGCGCGTTGACGTTGCTCCTGAGGCACAATTGGCTTCCAATGAGCGGTTTCACGATTTTCTGGAAAGCTACGTGCATCCGGAAATGCCTAAGCATTCTGAGACCCGACAGAATGCTTCAACTGTTAAACCGCAGCCTGCAAAAACAGAACCTTTTGAATCCCAAGGTCAAACTGCAAAGCAGCCTTCGAAAAGTCTGCCTACACTGGATTCCAGGGTGCCGAGAAAAGTAGTCCCACAATCGGAAGACCATACTCTCCCCACCAAGCAGATGACTGCTCCCAAAAAAGCAGCTCTGCCTGTCGGGCAAAAAGCAGTTTCAGGAAGTGGTAAAGAACAGACACGAGGCAATAAAATTCAAGGAAAAACACTTCAGTCAGTTTCGAGGGATGTTGATAGTAAGTACGCGCCTAATGAAAATCAGAAAATCACGCAAAAAAATTCAGTAAAATCTGAACAAACTGAGGTTATTGATAATAACCTAGTATCCAATCCTGATGCGACATCTATGAGTGTTGGTGAAGCAGATTTTCCTAAAGAAAATACAAATTCATCAAATAATTATGATTCAGAATTCATTATTGAGAAATCTTCATTTGAAAAAAATGATATAAAAGAAAATATTTCTGTTAAAAACTTGGAAAAAATTACAGAATTAAAAGAAGATTTTATATCTAAAAATATTTCTTCCATTGATTCAAAGGATGTATCTTCCGAAAAAGTAGTTTCTGAAGCATTGGAGGAAGCTCCATCCGAAACGAATGCAGAAAACAAAACTGCATCCGCTGACGAAGACGAAAAAATTTCTCGGCGAGACAATCAAAATACGCTGCTTTATCAACAAGAAAATAATGGAAAAACAACCACTCATATCGAAATGAACGTCGGTGGGAGTGAAAAAATACACGTGGAAATTGATGGGTCTGATGGTAAAGAACATCGAATTCATATCAACACAGATAATCCAGAAGTCTATCAGTCTCTCAAAGACGATCATAGTAAACTGATTGCAGCTTTAACTGATAATTCGATTCCTGTTTCTGGAACGCAATCCATAGCGAAAACAGATATCCAGATCAGCCTTTCGGTACCATCCTTTCTTGACATGTCGTCGCGTGACGATCGTCAAGAGGGGCGTAACCGCTCGTCTGGTAATTCAAGGGGTAATACGCCGGTATCCTCAACATCTGTCACTGAACGCCGATTTCTCCGAGGCGTTGTCGATCTCACTGTTTGAGAATAGGATTAAAACCATGGTTACTTCAGTTGGAACAACAACTGGAACTACTTCTCTTTTAAGCCAGGCAATAAGCGCTGCGAAAAGCAATGCGGCGACAAATGCCGCAGCAGCTTCGAATAACACAACAAGCAGTGCAAGTAGTTCTTCGTTGTCTTCTTTGGGCGGAAACTTTAATCAGTTTCTTACGCTTCTTACGACACAATTGCAGCATCAAGATCCCAGTAATCCAACAAGTACGGACTCATTCACAGCTGAATTAGCCCAATTCGCCGGGGTGCAGCAGCAGGTCGAAACCAATACAAACCTGACGAGCTTGATTTCGGCCACCCAGGATAATCAGATGGCTTCAGCTGTCAGCCTTATCGGAAAAACAACTACGGCAAGCACGTCCAGCCTGCCATTACAAAGCGGGAGCGCGTCGTTGTCATTCACAGCCCCTCAGGCTGGTGATGTGGCGATTGCGATAACTGATAGTACAGGAACCGTCGTCAAATCAGAGACAGTCGATGCCTCGGTTGGAACGAATACATGGACATGGGACGGTAAAAACAACAGTGGCACGCAGTTAAGTAATGGAGCTTATACTGTGGCTGTAGAGGGAAATTCTACAGACGGAACCACTGTTGCTCTTCCGACAACGGTTACAGGAACTGTTACCGGTGTTTCAAAAGGAACTTCGGGAGTGAATATTGATATGGGAAGCGCGACCATTAACATGAGCGATCTGACCGGATTTTCAAGCACCTGATTTCGAGGGGCGGTGAGGCCGCTTGTTAGTCATGTATTAAGCTTTTTGTTCCACAATGGAGTTCATCAAAAGTAAGTTTTTCAGGGATAAGTGAGTATGTGGGCAGGACAGAGAGGTTTTTCTGACGGGAATCGCAGCGGTCTCGATTCTCTGAAAAACCGGAAAGAGAGCAATCAGTGAAAGCTCTTCTGGCAAACCTCAAACAGCTCGGTCTCCCACGTCTGGCTGCTCTTGGTGGTGTTGGCGTCTCAATGCTTGTCCTGCTGGGGGTTTTAGTCCTGCACGGTGTCAACGCCACGAATGGCCTTTTGTATCGAGATTTGGAACCTCATGAAGCTGGTGAAATTGTAGATCAGCTTTCAAAAGCTCACATTAAATACCGTCTTCAGGATCAGGGTAGTACAATCATGGTACCTGATGATGATGTGGCCCGTGCTAGATTGCTTCTGGCTAAAGGCGGTTTGCCGTCTGGAGGGTCCGTTGGATACGAGATCTTTGATAAGGGTAACAGCTTCACTGCAACTCAATTTGAACAAACTATCAATGAAACTCGGGCGCTAGAAGGAGAATTAGAGAGATCTATTCGCCTGATTCACGGGGTACAGAATGCAAGAGTGCACCTTGTGCTTCGTCATAGAGAGCTTTTTTCAACAGATGAGCAGAGCGCGCAAGCAAGCGTGCTTCTCTCCATGGATGGGGGGCGTAGACTCGATGAGGAAAATATCGCCGCAGTAGTCAATCTTGTCGCGGCAGCGGTTCCGGGGTTGGATGCTCATAATATTTCATTGATAGATAACCGTGGCCATGTCCTTCTTAAACAGGGAGAAGGAAGCGCGAACGGTGGCGAGTCCTTGGAAGAACAACGCCAGATAATTGAGCAACGTATCGCACATGAAGTTGAGGACTTACTGGGAGCGTCCTTGGGTCCAGGACATGTGCGTGTGGAAGCAAATATTACGATGAACAATGATCATGTTCGTGAAACGCAAGAAAATTACGATCCTGATCAGCAGGTTTTACGTTCTCAGCAAACTAAAACAGAAAAAAATATCAATACTCAAGGTTCTAGTAATACAACGGTTTCGAATAATCTTCCGAACGCAAATGCGGGTCAGCAGCAAAATGGAAGTCAAAGCAATCGACAAGAGCAAACAAATAACTATGAAATAAGTAAGACTGTTCGTACTTTAGTGCAGGACCAACCGCGTATTGCACGCATCAGCATGGCAGTGATGGTGGACGGCATTAGTCAGTCGGATGGAAAGGGTCATTCTTCTTGGCAGCCGCGTAATGAAGAAGAATTGAACCGTTTAACAGCTTTAACTAAAAGTGCCGTTGGTTTCGACCAGGCTAGAGGGGATGTGGTAACGGTCATGTCCATGAAATTTAGTAATATAGAAGCTGAAATGCGGCCCGTAAATTCGGATTGGAGTAAATTTTTCAGCCGTTCAAATCAAATGGAAGCTGTAAGATTCTCATTGTTTGCGATATGCCTTGCAATGGTTTTGTTTTTTGTTGTCCGCCCATTATTGAAGCCTGTATCTAATAATAATTCTAATAAGTTATTTAATTCATCAAATTCTTCTGAGTCAATTCAACCAATGTCTTTATCGTCTCAAAATTCAATTTATTTGTCCGATAATCAATCTGAAATACAAAAAATTCCAATGCTTGAAGTTTCTAATAAAGGAACGAATTTAATTGATGAAGATACTGTATTTGTCAACGGTGTACAGGGAAAAATTAGGGCTTCTTCCGTACAAAAAGTTATAGATCTTATAGAAACTCACCCTTCTGAAAGTATTTCTTTGGTAAGAGGATGGTTGATTCCATCTCAGGAAGGAGCATCGAGATAATGGATATGGAAAAAAATATCTCAGGTGTACAAAAAGCAGCCATCTTGATGATGGCCTTAGGTGAAGAAAATTGTTCTAAGTTGTTTGAACAAATGCATGAGGAAGAAATCAGAGAAGTTTCTTCTGCAATGGCTCAATTAGGTATTGTATCATCCAATCTCGTAGAAAAAATATGCCATGAATTTAGTCAAGGATTAGGCTCGGCTGAAGGAGTGGTTGGGGATCTTGAAAGCACAGAAAAGCTTCTTAAAAACGCACTGCCCGCCAGCAGAGCTGCCGCAATCATGGAAGAAATTCGGGGTCCTGCAGGGCGCACGATGTGGGATAAGTTGGGGAATGTATCAGAATCAGTGCTCGCAAATTATTTAAAAAATGAATATCCACAAACAGTGGCTGTTATTCTAAGCCGGATTAAATCTTCTCATGCAGCTAAAGTATTGGCACTTTTTCCTGAAGAATTTTCATTAGATATTATGATGAGAATGTTAAAAACAGAAACAGTACAAAAAAACGTAATTCAAAGTATAGAAAAAACTTTGCGATCAGAGTTTATTTCTAATATTCCGAGAGGAATAAATCGTAATAGCCATGAAGTTTTAGCTGATATATTTAATAATTTTGATAGAAGACTCGAAAATAGATTTATGTCGGCTTTGGAAGAGAGGAGTCAAATCGATGCCGAACAAATTAAGAGTCTTATGTTTACCTTCGAAGAGTTGGTGAATCTTTCTGGAGAAGGTTTGATCACCCTGTTGAACCAGCTTCCTCGTGAGAGCCTGCCATTAGCACTTAAAGGAGCAAGTGATAGGTTGCGCCAAGCGTTTCTGGGGGCGATGTCTGATCGTGCAGGACGTATCCTATTGGATGAAATTGAAGATTTGGGGCCTGTGCGGGTAAAGGATGTCGATATAGCTCAAAATGAAATTCTCATTATCGCTAAAGACTTAGTTGATCGCGGAGAAATTGATCTGATAGATCAAGAAAAACCAGAAAATGAGATGATTGTTTGATGACTAGGAAAACATTGGCAGAGCAAAAAAAAATAGGAATTTTGTATTCTGAGGATTTTGAAAAAACCTCTATTGAAAAGATAATAATAAAAATACCTGAAGATTCTTCAAATATAGAAAAAGAAGAGTTATTTTCAAAATCGTTTTTAGATAAATACTATGAAGATGGCTTCCAGAATGGAAT